>JAYSSB010000001.1:0-2505 GCA_043720755.1 Candidatus Altimarinota bacterium
CGAGACGATCTCACTCGCCGTATTGCATCCGATATGGATCACCTTGGCTCCAGTATCCGTCTCTTGACCCTCATTGGCGAATGCGATACCAAAATGCATTGCTCGACTATCATCTCCCTTGAGGATAGAACAAGGATAGAGCATCGTGACGCCTGATCCGAGATTACCACCGACCCACTCGATCGATCCTCACTTCTCGACGATGGCTCTTTTGGTATTGAGATTGTAGGTATCGACCGACCAGTTCTCGACGGATGAATATCGCATCTTGGCTCACTCTCCTACGTAGATCTCGACACAGCCAGCATGGAGTGAGGCAGTTCCATATTTGGGTGCACTACATCACTCGATATAGTGTGCTGATGATCCGCTCTCAAGGACTATCAGAGTATGTTCGAACTGGCCTCCTGACTGCATATTCATCCGGAAGTAGGCCTGCAGTGGTGCATCGATCTGGACTCCAGCGGGTATATAGAGAAAAGTACCTCCTGACCATACCGCTCCATGGAGTGCTGCGAACCGATGATCCGATGGTGGTACTGCCCGCATGAAGTGTGACTTCACGATATCTGCATGTGTATGGATAGCTACTGACATATCCTCAAATATCACTCCTTGATCCTTGAGTTCTTGACGCAAGCTATGATATACTACCTCACTATCATACTGAGCTCCGACTCCTGCGAGCATCGCCCGCTCTGCCTCAGGGATACCCAGTCGGTCAAATGTCGACTTGATAGCATCTGGTACATCATCCCATGACTTGTTATCTCCAGATCCCTCTGGTTTGCCAAAATAATAAATTGCATCAAGATCCAACTTGGCAAGCGATGGCCCCCAGGTTGGCGTATTTGATTCTTGGAATATTTTGAGTGATTTGAGTCGGATATCGAGCATCCAGTCTGGTTCTCCGTTGGATTCCCAGATCTGTCTCACGACCTTCTCTGATATACCCATCTCGAGTTCTGTCTGATAGGTTATCACATCACTGCGATCGAGGGTCTCACGGGATATATCGCCAAATGGTTGTATAGTCATAGTATTATTTGAATCCCTCTGTCCTGATAGTTGTCACGAGTGATCGATCTCCGTGTCTCTCTATACTTCCATCTCGCATCACGATGATACGATCTACATCGATACTATCGAGGAGATGGAAATTGTGAGTGATGAGGATGATCGTCTTGCCTACTGATCGCCATGTGTCGATCTGTTGGCGGAGTATGTCGATAGCATCGATATCGAGTCCTGAGTCGATCTCATCGAGGATGATCACTTTGGGTTCGAGGAGAGCGATCTGGAGGAGTTCGATACGTCGTTTTTCTCATCCGGAGAATCCGACGAAGAGATCACGATCGAGAATAGATGGATCGAGTCAGAGACCAGGGAGCAGCTTCTCCACCATACGACGCCATACAAATGGAGATGGTAGTTTTGTATCGATATGATGGCGAGCAAAGTGAGTATTGTATATAGTTCTGAGGTATTCATTTACCTTTATCCCTGGGATCTCTGGGATATTTTGGAGTGAAAGAAATAGTCCTGCAATATGTCGATCTGTTGGCGATATTGTCGATATATCTATCTCGTCAAGGCTCATAGATCCGGTTGTCTGATATCTCGGATGTCCCATGATCGAGAGTGCGAGAGATGACTTGCCAGAGCCATTGTGACCGAGGATAGCGATCGTCTCACCAGAGGCAAATGTATAGTCGAAGTCGTGAACGATCTCCTTGTCATGTATAGATACTGATACTTGGCTGAGTGTGAGCATATCGGAAGTATAGGGAAAAGTAGTGAAAAATCAACACCAAAAAATCCCCCCTCCACCGAAGTGGAAGGGGGATCAATAGTAGATTAGTTTGCTTTGCTTTCCCTATCATTCTCCATATACTCTACCCACTCCCACTCTGATGGGAGTGGGAGATTATTCTTAACCCCTCATTTTTATGAGTGATCTCTTGCATTTGATCTCTGTATTCTTCGGAACAGAGTTCACGATCAGCACCCGTAAGGTGCAAGGGCGAGCAAGGCGAAAGCTTCTTCGGAAGTATAACCCTTTCCGCTAACACTAAAAAGAGCCTACGGGGCTCTTTTTAGTTTGGGAGATTATCCCTCTTGCATTGTTTCTTCTTTCGAAGACAACACTAGTATATCTCATCGCTCTCAAAATGCAAATATAATTGTGTGAAGAATCCCCACACCAAAAAATCCCCCCAGTAAAGGGGGGATTTTTGTGAGAATAACCTATCTTCCGAAGAAGAGTGGATTATTTAGTGAATGTAGCACTAGCACCTGTAGTACCGACGTATGTTTCAACATCAGCAGCGAGAGCAGTACCTACACCGTAGTTAAGCTGAGTGAGTGCAACCTGGAGCTGTCCACCTGTAGGAAGGAGGTTGGCACTAGTCACATAGACCTCGAACTCAACATATCCACCGTTCTTGTCAGCAAGCATGTTAGTCGTAAGACCAGCAACCGCGATAGTCTGAGCAAGAGCTGGGA
>JAYSSB010000002.1:0-7014 GCA_043720755.1 Candidatus Altimarinota bacterium
TCATTGACACTTTTAGAGGTAGTATTTGGATTTGATACTGGGAGGACATTCACACTAGCACTCATCAGTGGTGTGATGGAGTTCATCCCATATATCGGACCGATCCTCGCACTCATACCAGCACTCATCATCGGACTCGGGATATCTTGGCAAGTTGCTCTCGCCATCACGATCCTCTATCTCATCATACAACAGATCGAGAACAATATCCTTGTTCCCTATGTGATGAGTAGATTTCTGGACCTCTCGCCATTTCTCGTATTCATAGTCATGATCGCAGGAGCAACTCTCGGAGGTATCCTCGGGATCATACTGGCAGTTCCTATTGCGGCAATATGTCGTGTATTTTATCTGAGCTATCGCAACAATAGGGAATGATTACCAGTAGCAAAAATCCGAGCCAAGTCTCCAAAAATATAAAATCTTTTGACAAAGATGCCCGAATCTATAATATCCAAATGTACATTCCGATATATGCAAGCAATCCACAACTCTACATCCTTCTATTTCTATTTCTTTCAGTTCGCACTGAAGGGTAGATCTATGTAGTCTGTTGATCAGAATATATCTATCTCTCCTCCAGTGCACACTGGAGGAGTTTTTTATTTTATACAGTCAAATATATGAATATCGCCATTGCACAGTCTCAGTCATCTCAGTTTTCATCTGGACAGATTCTAGCATACCTAAAACAACAAGTACATGCCCAATGGTCTGCTATACTCTCTACCTATACTGACGAGCAATTGGTAGCAATCAATAATGATCTTGTTATAGCTATTGGGAAAAGGGCATCTCAAAAATTAGATCAAACAGAATGAAGACTCGAATGAGCTATCCTCAAGGAACTACGAACAAGAATACATGATAGAATCATATTTCTTGAAACAATACAAGTACTATACGCAGATAGCATCGGATGGAGAAAATTACATTATATAGGAATAGGGCGTGCTAAACCATCACTTGAGCCTCGATCTCCATGAGTATCCGCTCAATAACCTGTCGATCGTTCCACTTGATATGTCCTCGCTGTGTAACTTGTACTGTCTCAGCTCACTTCCCTGCTACGATGAGTGTATCTCCAGGCTGGAGCATGATCAGAGCAGTACGGATAGCATCTTCTCTGGATGGTATGATCCAGAATCATTCTCCCTCTCGACGAGAGATTCCCTCACTCACATCTCGGATAATACGAAGTGAGTCCTCTGTATAGGTATCATCATCCGTGAGTATTACTATATCCGATAGAGTATCGACTACTTTTCCCATCTTGGGTCGCTTGCTACGATCACGATCTCCTGTAGCACCAAACACGGTGATGATACGTTTGGTAGTAGTAACTTGTCTGAGCATATCGAGTACGCTCCTGAGAGAATCCTCCGTATGAGCATAGTCGACATATATCTTGGCTCATCGCTGATTGGCTATCTCCTCGAGTCTCCCAGGTACACAAGCAAACTCTACGATGAGGGATTGGATCGTTGGGATATCGATCTTTTGTGACATGAGTATCGCTATGGCACAGAGGATATTGGATATATTGAAGTTGCCTGGCAGTCGTGATATGAGATGGAACGAGTTGGACGGGATACGGACATCAAACTCGGTAGAGAACTCTGTATTGGATACATTCTCCGCTCGCACTCCAGCTGATGGCGAGAATCCGACGGTATAGAGATTGTCTACGACGATATCTCGCGAGAGGAATCTATCGGCATACTCACTATCGATATTGACAACACCTATTTTGCGGACTCACTTTTTGATACCATTTTTATACAGATTGCGAAAAAGCTGCAACTTGGTATCTACATAGTTATCCATCGTCTTGTGGAGATCGAGATGGTCTTGGGATATGTTGGTTAGTACAGCTGCATCATAGCGGAGGCCGTGGACTCGATGGTAGTAGAGAGCATGGGATGACGTCTCGATCACTGCATATTCACAGCCTGCTTGTTTGGCCCTGTTGAGAAAATCCCACATATAAAAAGGAGACGGCGATGTCATCTTGGTATTGTTATCCTCGATCTCGCCGTCGATCATCATATTGACCGTTGAGAACATAGCGACTTTTTTGCCAGCCTTTTGGAGACCACGAGCAATCAGATTGGTGGTAGTAGTTTTTCACTTCGTCCCTGTCACTCCGATGACGATCATATCTCGGGCAGGATTGCCTGAGAGCCAAAATGCGAGTACCCCACGAATATAGTGATATGTGATACGTAGAGACGAGTCGAGAGCGATGAGGCTACGGAGATAGGTGAGCATAGCGTAGAGAATAAAAAAAGACCCTTGAATTTTATGAGAAAATGACTATTATTCAAATAATAAATGCGGTGTCCTGATATTTCTCCTTGTACATTTGTACTTTTTCACTTTTCTACTCCTTAACCCTGTATCCATATATGCCAAAACTAAAAATAGAAACTGGGGATGATAATGAGATCCTCCGTAGTGTATCAGATACTATCAAGCCGGTTGAACTCAAGCAATATCGAGCTCTCGCAGACAGTATGATCAAGCATATCAAAAACCCTGATAATGGTGGTGTCGGTCTCGCAGCTCCTCAGGTCGGGGTCAACAAGCGACTGATTGTCGTATCACTGATGCGGACCTACGATGATGAGACCTACCGTACGATCGCCATGGTCAATCCTGATATCATAGAGCACTCCCCTGATCAAGTGAAGTCAGAAGAATGATGTCTCTCAGTCCCCTGAGAAACAGGCGATGTCGAGAGATGGAAATGGGTCAAGGTATCATTCATCGATCCTGAGGGACACAAGTATGCGATGCGACTCGAGTGACTCTCCGCTCGTATTGTACAACATGAGATCGATCACCTCGATGGAGTATTGTTTACGGACAAGGCAGAGAATATTGTATTCAACAAGGATACAAATTAGTTATATATTTTTTAGTAATTGCTTATTTTAAGCAAATTAAAAATAATCCCTACATTTAGGGATTATTTTTAATTTGAATTTTCTCCACATTTTCTAGTAGCATCCGCTTGTCCCCTGCATATCGCATATTCTCGAGAGCTCGGATCAGTTTCTCAAACATCTGGAACTGATCCACTTTTTCAAAAATAAATGCATTCCCCTCAAATTTCATCGGATCGAATTCAGCAAATATTTTTGAATTCGAAACCGGTACTATTGGCACAACTCTATGACTCGAGAGCTCTCAGACTGGGATAGTGTCACTGAGTGAGTCAGTGATCCACATATCAGCACCAGCGATACTCATCTGATCGATAGTCGTGATCAGTGTGACTCAGATCGCCTGACATGCAGACTGCATAAACAAGAGGATGTCACTATCCTGGATATAGGAGAGGAGTGTAGCTCGAGTCCCCTTGGGCAGTCAGAGGTAACGCAGGAGTGCAGATCGTGCTTCTTCCTTTTGATTTTTAGGATTATTTGGCATATTTGTATTTGTCTGAGAGGTATTGAGATAACTCTATCACACTTCCAGAGAAAAATCCAAAAAACAATATTGACTCCTTGTATTTATACATTTTTATACTATAGAAAAGTTGGCTTTTTCGATTTTTCTGGATATAAAGTTGCCATGAACAAACAATTCTGGTCAGATCTCGCAGCTCGTGGACCTATCGCAGCTCTCGCTCCGATGGATGGATATTGTGATAGTCCGTATCGCCAGATTATAAAGCGGGTTGCCCCTGAGACAGTTGTATTCTCAGAGTTCTATTCGGCGGATGGACTCGTCCACTCCAAGGATCTCCAGAGAAGAGCACTCACTCATGATCCAAGTGAATATCCTCTCATCATCCAGATATTTGGAAAAGATCCTCTCATGTTCGCCGAAGCAGCTCGTATCATCGAGGGGTACGGTATCACTGGGATCGATATCAATATGGGATGTCCAGCGAAGAAGGTAGTCAAAAGCGGACACGGATCATCTCTGATGATCAATCGAGATACAGCATTCAAGATTGTCGAAGAAATGAGTAAAGCTGTAAAAATACCAATATCTGTCAAAACTCGGCTCGGCTGGGAAAATTCGGGTCTCCTTGTTGACTTCGTGAAGTGACTCGAGTGAGCTGGAGCAAATCTGATATCAGTACATGGTAGGACCTACAAACAAGCATTCACAGGACAGGCAGATCTCACTGGTATCTACGAGCTCAAGCAACATGTTAGTATCCCCGTAATCTGCAATGGAGATGTGATGAGCTACGAAGATGGGATCGCTAAAATGATGCATCCAATGAATAGAAAATGAGCAGAAATTCTTGTCAAAAGCGAAGAGATTTGAATGAAGAATGAGTACCGGAACGAACTGTATGCTCATAATACGGTGAGTGAGGAACAGAATTCTGAATTCAAATCTCAAGTTTTTCACAAGAATTTAGACGGATTTATGATAGGACGAGCAAGTTTCGGCAACCCTTGGTGTTTTGTCCCTGGGAGCTATGAGCCGACACTCTGAGAGATACTCTCAACCATGAGAGATCATGGCAATCTCCTCTGGCAAGTGAAGTGACGTCACGGTATGATGGAGGCTCGCAAACATCTGGTACAGTATCTCCATGGATTCCCGGGTGTGAAGGAATACAGAAGCTCACTCGTACAAGTCGAGTCCAATGAAGATATCTATGCTGTCATCGACCGTATCCGTCAGGATCATCCCGCTCTCCTCATACAAAAACTCTCCGGAAATAATCCAGAAAGTCAGATGGTAACATGGTGAGACTGTGGGATCGACTAGTCCTGACTACTCGATCTGATCTCAGCAACTCCAGATACCCGATCGAATATGACTGATTGCTCGAAACCATTGTACGAAGATGTGATCTTGAGAAGACGGACTGTATCAGCGATACTCGGGGTTGATGTGATCGTGATATCTCACCTAACATCGAGTATGATACGAGCATCTGTGAGTCACGATCCGCCCCAGACTGGGAGAGATCCATCAGGAGCTATCGCCCCAGACGATACAGCTATATTGCTAATTACATAGAGACTATCCCCATCAAAAAACGGAGATACCAATATATTCTCAGATCCAGTATTGCTAGAATTGTAGTTATATATAGTTTGGACTTTGGTAGGAGTGATACGTACCTCTCGCTGATTAGTCACGACAAGGCTCGATCCAGAAGATACTCATCGTCCTATTGTCATATTGTTGCGAGCAGTACGGATAGTATCATAGATAGTATTAGATAGTCGCTCAGCACGAGTCTGATCGATGCGTGCATCACGAGTCATATAGCTCGTTGCGACGATAGTGAGTCCGATCAGAGCAAGTACGATCATCATCTCGAAGAGTGTGAATCATTTTCTATAGTATTTCATACTAGTATGTTATGGTTTTGTTAACAAGAGTCAACTCCTACTCACTGTGATGAGTTATACCTACACTATGAGGATATATCTCTGGCAGATCTCTCGTGTATCTCGAGAAATATGACTGCATCCACTGTGATGGTACAATATGGAGAGAAAAATCTCGAATATATATCCAGAGATACGATACGAGGAGCCACTTGCCAGTGGTATCGAGTATAGTGATCAGTGATATACCCGATCTCCCGATCCAACTCCCGAGGTTAGGACTATCTGGGATATCACTATATGCCATGACGTTACTAGGTCTCGGTGTGATGAGTCAGAGATCATGATGCGTCATATAGGTTTTGATTCATGAATCTCGGATTTTTTTCATACTGTGAGGTCCGAGATATCTGATGACAGAGTGTACCCAGATGAGATCTACCTGATGGTCTTTTATTTTTTTGTCGAGAGATACTCATCTCCAGTATGCTATAGGTGTGATACACATGAGCCATATACGCATATATCTACTCACATATTTGCTATATCCATGGAGAGTGACAGTCTTGCCAATAGACTCGAGAGCTCGAGCAAGGGTATAGATATATTGTTCGGCTCATCAGACGATCATAGTATAGTCGCTCACGAGGAGGATACGAGACAAGCCATCTGTGAGCCCTCTGAGACGATCTATCCATAGCTGATAGCTATACTGAGTGATATCTACGAGCGGATATACTCCCCGATCGATGATGTCAAAAAATGAATCCACAGGACGAGACCTATCGAGTGCGAGATCAGGATGGATCAGATCTATGAGTCCTCCAAGAGCAAATCCACATACCGGTACTCATAGACTGAGTGACTCGAGTGCTACGAGTCCAAAAGTTTCCAAAAACAATGATGGCATCAATACAAGATCACTCTTTTTGAGTATTTCATCTCTGTGTGAATGATCTATATGTCCGTATATATTGATAGATGACTTTTCATACTTTTCCAACTCTTGGATTCTAGACATATATGATCCATCTCCGCATATGTGCCAGATGATATTTTTGGAGAGTTGTTGGGATCTTTGGACACACTCGATGAGTATCTCGATCCCCTTCTCTCGTTCCAGTCTTCACACATAGGCGATATGTAGGGTATTATTTTTTTGCATGAGATATACTCTGGTAATACGCAAGAGATAATCCTACGAGGATAAACAAGCTCAACGAGACGATACTCGACTCAAATGTATGGAGAAACAGATTCATCACTCCTACTCCAGCAAATACTCCCGCAAAAAGAGGGATAGTCAGGATAAGATTCCAAAATATCAATATCATGATAGCGAGGAATAACACTCATCCCAAATATCCTCATTCGATGAACTGTTGGATATACCAACTCTCAGGGATGTAATAGCGATCGAGTTCTGTGATATTTTTGGATTTTTTGTCATCTAGACTCAGTGTATATCGATAGGCTGGGCCAGCACTAGCGAGTCACTGTCCGAGGGGATGAGCGATCGTCCGCTTGATACCCGTGATCATGCGTTCACTGTGTCACTGTGTAGATCCAGCTCGAGCGACGATGGCTATAGCTCTATCTGCAAATACGACTCATACAACCCCTGAGAGGAGTATCAGTATCGTCACAACCGCTACGAGTTGCATCCGATAAAGAGCCCAGAGTGATCTCATACTCATGAGGA
>JAYSSB010000003.1:0-7013 GCA_043720755.1 Candidatus Altimarinota bacterium
TATCTCATGCGAGAACTCCATCAGCAGTACTCGGAGATCATGGCGATGCCGGCACGAGTCGTGTTTCTCTTCCTCGAGGATCTCGCTATATTCGCAGGACAGACAGAGTATGATCCTGATAGACGATCGAAGAGTGTGGACCGTGAGGGTATCAAAAAGATATTCGGAAAGACGAGAGGAGCGGTGAAATAATACTACCGATTATGATAGTGATATTGACCATATTTGAGTCACCACTTTGTACAATTAGTTTTGCAAGTATGTCATCATTTTTTGTCAGTACGCCCTGGATGAGCAGTAGCGATACCCATAGCATAGATACTTGAGAAGATCACAATAAGTAGAAGTGAAAGTTTTTTCATAGAGAAAAATTATGGAATAAATTTGGAGAGTGGTCGATTATTGTTCATTACTTGAGTATTCATTTTGCAAACAATATCCAGTAATCTCGCATAGAGTTATTGAAAATTCACTGTGGAGATTTTAGTGATTCTTGCTCTTTTATGAATGAACTGATCGCATCTGCTTTTTTTACTTTACCTCTAATAAGTCGGAATTTTTTACCGTAACTTTTGATATAATCAGTTCTCCATTTTTGCAACTCAGCATCAGTCAATTCTCGAATATTTGAAATATTGCATTTTGTTCATTTTACGAGATATCCCATTTTAGATCATGTATCTCTGAAATAGAACTCATCTGAGATACTCTCGCTACCACTGATATTTGTATCCATACATTCTCAGAGAGTCTTCGCGACAGCAAAATATCCAGTTATAGGATTGATAAATCTGACATACTGATTTACATGATCGATATATGAGATTTGTACCAAAGATACTTTATCATCCGGCTCACATGCTATTTTATTCGGATCAGAGAAATATTTTCCATCGAGATGAATATTAGTATATCAATCCATACACTCACAATTCTCACTAGAAAAATTCCATCGAGCATGATCCGATTTTATACAGCCATTCATATAGGCCGTCTGACTTTCCATGTGGACCATCTCTCATTCGTAGCTTGCAAATAATGCACTAGGTAAAATGACAATAGTGAGACAAAACAGCGAAGAAATATATATTTTCATAAGCGTATAGGTTATAATTGATAGAATTTTTTCCCATCCCTCTTTGATTGTATCACCTGAGCATACTCTGAGTTTGTTTTCTTGTATTTCTCAAAGAGATATGAGAGTGATTTTTGATTAGACTCTGTTTTTCTATACCATCCCTCCTCATCGAAATATACTGTCACGAGCCAAGGTTTTTTCGTCGCATGATAGATGAGATAAAATATTCCGAAGAATAATAGGAATCCAATCCAAGAAAATCCGAGCTTTGGTCCCTCGAGTTTCACTATCCCATCTGCTACACTACGATATGTCTCATGAAGAACTCATTTTTCATTTCTTTGGAGAAAGTCGATAAAAGTATTTATACGCTCCGTCTTATCAAAGTTCTGTAAATTAGATCCACAATGTTTACATTTTATTGCATCATTTGAAATTTCCTCGGCACAATATGGACATTTCATAGATAATACAATAAAAAATATTATCTGCATTATATGAAATATATATTAAAATCAAGATGACATAGGAAAAAATCTATTATTGATCATATTTTTATGGTATAACTCCAAATAATATGTCACTATTTAATGCTCAAATTTGATTCACAGCAGATAAATCAAGTCTCGATAAAATGAGAAAGGATCTCGATAATGTAGTCTCTCGTGGGGACAAGTGATATATAAAACTCTCAGTAGATATCACAGAGTGACAGAGAAATCTCAAAAAGCTCCTAGATGAGATGGAGAAGATACGGAAAAATGGAAATAAAGACCAACTCGCCAAGATAACTATAGATGTGTCACAGGCACAGGCAAGACTCAAGGATCTCCAGCAAGTGATGGGGGAGACTGATAAGAGGCTAGGTGGCATGAAACAAAATTTAAGTCAGATAGGCGGATATATTAAATCAGCTTTTGGAATTGCTGCCGTTGTATCTTTTACAAAATATGTATTCTGACTCACATCTGAGGTCCAATCTCTTAAAAAATCATTTACTACTCTTACAGGAAGTATAGAATGATCGAATAAGATGCTCGCTGATATAGATAGTTTCGCAAAGAAAACGCCTTTTTCGAAACTGGAAATTGCAAAAAATGCACAGCTTCTCATGGGGTTTTGATTCCAAGCAAAACAAGTCCTCCCAACCCTCCAGGCTATCGGAAATGCAGTATCTGCAATGGGATGAAGTCAGGACCAGATGAATGGAGTAGTCCTCGCCATAGGGCAGATATACACGAAAGGAAAAGTATCAGCACAAGAGATGATGCAACTCGCAGAGCGTGGGATCCCTGCGTGGGATATCCTCGCAAAGTGACTCAATAAGACTGTCGCAGAAACTCAGAAGATCGTCGAGAATGGGTGAGTATCTGCAGGAAAAGGTCTAGAGATCATCCTCTCTGGTTTTCAGGAAAAGTTCAACTGATCCCTCGAAGCACAGTCACAGACACTCGCAGGAAAGTGGTCAAATGTGATGGATTCTATAGCTCAGAAGACCTCTGAGTTCGGTACATCTATCACGGATATTTTCGGATGAGCGATCGACGCTATATGAGCGATATTTGACTCGCTCTCTCCAGTCGTATTCACTGTCCTCTGAGATATACTCAATGGATTCATGGGACTACTTTGAGGAATCCAAGATGTTCTCTATGGTATAACTGGTACTACAGCCGATGAGGTAGAAAAACAAGGGGGATTTTGGCATACACTCGGGATATTTATTCTAGCTCTCTGGACTGGTATTCGGACAATGTTCGTATCAGTATTTGCAGATATAGGAATGGTCATTATGACCTCGATAAGTAATGCGTGGATAATAATGCAGAACTTTGGGAGCAATATATGAGTCATAGGACAAACGATTGCGACTTCATTCTCTATGGCTTTTCAGAACGCCCTGAAATCAGTCGAAGAATTTATCAATGCAGCAATCACTCGATTCAATTCTCTCATGTCTTATCTCCCGGAGTCTATGAGATTCACTATAGGGTCGGTGAGTTTTGCAGGATGAGTCACAGATTATGGATCGACTATCGGGCAGCTCAAGGGACTCACAGATGGAACAAAGGCATATAGTTTTGAGCTCAGCAATCTCTCCGCAAATATCAAGGCGGCAGCTCAAGGGAACTGACTGACTGATATGCTCCTCGGAAATAAGTCCAAGCGAGAATATGATCTCAATACTCTCGATGGAATGGGAAAAAAAATCAACTCTCTCAAAAAAGAACTCGGCGGACTCACGGTCGGAACTGCTGATTATATCAAGAAGAAAAAAGAACTCGATGATCTCACGAAAAAACAAAACTCTGCTTTTTGATTCGCTGGAGGTGCTGGTGCATGATCTAGT
The DNA here is from genome assembly GCA_043720755.1 of Candidatus Altimarinota bacterium. Classification (GTDB taxonomy): domain Bacteria; phylum Patescibacteriota; class Gracilibacteria; order BD1-5; family UBA2023; genus JABFSX01. The sequence goes on from JAYSSB010000003.1 coordinate 3,429, forward strand.
GGCGGATCTTGAGCCAAAAAATCCAAAGAAGAAACCGAAGCTCTCAAGAAGTCTGTCGATCGTGTAAAAGACTCCTATACGGTCCTCAAGAACGAACTCGACAAGGTCAAATCTACATCAGACAAAGCACATGCAGCTGAAAAGAAGTGGGCTGAGACGATCGAAGATGCTCACGCTGCAGTGGAACAACAACTCAAAAAGGTTCGTACCGAGTACGAAAAGACTATAGAGACGATCAATAAGGACAGTTCGAAAAATAGTACAGATGCTATCTGAGGACAATATCGAAGTCTCCTCGAGGAAGAGAAGAAGCTCAAAAAGGATCTCGAGACAGCTCTCAATGATACTGCTGGTACAGCTTCTCTCCCAGATCCTGCTATACAAAAAAATATTGACGCAGTACAGACACAGATCAAGGAACTCCAAAATGCAAAGTGATCTGATGGATCAAATTTGCTCAATCAGAATACTCGAGCCAAGGAGGATCAGAGAAATTCCCTCGATACACAGTGACAATCTCGGTTCGATTTTCAGGACAAACTCTGAGAGATCCAAATAGAGAAAGCGAACAAGATCAGTGCGGCGACCGATGAGTTCGCAGCAAAACGAGCCCTCGCTCTGAAAAATGAGAGCATCATCAAGACATTCGAGAATCAAAAGAATGCCCGAGGCATCAAGCTCGATAATCTCAAGAAGCAACTTGACCAACAAAATCAGGACAAAGAGCAACAGGATCTCATACAAAAACTCTACGACGAGCGAGTATCTCTCCAAAAGGCTGAGGACGAGAAAAAAGCGGTAGAGACTCGCATCTTCCAACACGCGACACAACTCTCGAACGAGTATCACACGGCCGAGATGGGTATGATCAAAGCTCGAAAGGCTGAATATGACTCTCTCATTGAGAAGATACAGGCAGCAATCGCCATGGCTCAAGCTCTCCAAAGGGCACAGTCCGCAGTCGGTATCGCATCGACTACTAAGTCATTGCCTGGAAAGAGTGATGGATGATATACCGGAGATGGTGGGAAGTACGAGGCGAAAGCGGTCGTACATGGTGGTGAGTATGTCCTCTCTCAGGAGATGATGGCAAATGTGAAAGCTCAGATGCCGAGTTTCCTCCCTGCTATGGAAAATATCCGCAAGGGGCAACTCGGAAAACTCAGTGGTGGCAACCAGACGAACAACAATCAAAAGAGTATCAATCTCACGGCTCCTATCTATGTCGAACGCCCGATCGACCTCCAGCGTGAGTTCTCGAAGATGATGTGGCGTGGATTCTAATATTTATTTTTCTCTATGGACGCAAAGCAAATCAAACTCGATGGATCGGATATCCTCAAAGACTGAGTATCTGGGATCTATTATGTACAGAAAGAATGGAGAAATAATCTCCAAGTCTCAGACCTTGCGAACGACCGCTCTGGGTGGCACGGACGAGATGTATCGCCAACTTTCGCAAGAGTACGGATCATCACTCTTGAGGGACTCATCGACCGTCTCCCATATCCAGCACTGGAGCAGTCATCGACCGAGTATTTGGAACAACTCTTCGCTCTCCAGTCAAATCCCTCTATCCTCACGCCTCGCACGCTCTATGTGAAAGATATCTATAATCGCGAGTGGACTCTCTCGGTCAAGGTCAAGGAGCCTTGTATGATCGAGGAGGGTGATGGAGAATATAAAGGATCTCACTGGAAGTGGCGAGTCGTACTCGAGTCGATAGGAGATCCGAGTTATCTCTCCTATGGAGAGTTCTCACAATCAGGGATCGAGTGAGCGACTGGAGGGTGGGCGATCCCTATTGCCTGATTTTCTCTCGCTGGAGGATTCCCACTATCCGAGAGTATGAATCTCCTGACGATCGTACCAACTGGAAATACGGCAGTATTCCCACGCTTCTTATTCACTGTCACGAGTACTCTCAATACACCTCTCAGGATCAAAAACCTTGGCACTCTCGAAACATTCTCACTCGATGTCTCATGCGTCGCAGGAGATACGATCACGATCGATTCTCAGAATCAGAAATGTACGAAGAATGGAGTCGATATAACCTCTCAGAGGGTCGCATGATCTCTCTGGCCGTCGGCACTCGCATCGACGACCTATCTCATCGATGATGCCGATGGTGGATCCATGGGATCGGACTTTTCTGTCATCGTTTATTATAAAAACGCTCTCCTCTAATCTATGCAATCTATCATATACATCTATACACGCACTGGAACGAGTCCGGTGATGCAAGTATTCGACGCGATGAATCTCTCACTCTCTTCGAAGACGAACGAGATCTCGACGGCGTCTTTTGACATTCCACTCTATCAGAGAAATGGAAGCATCCATCCGTCACTCGTGAGTATCGCCACTCTCGCAAAGATGAATCGTGTGAAAATCGCGATGAATGTCTCATGAGTGGAGACTACTCAGTTCGATGGATATATATCATCTGTGTCGGACGGTCCTACATCGACCAAGGTCACACTCTCAGACTATCTCGGAATACTGGAGTCCAGGATCATCACAGCCGATGTGACATATACTGGAGTCACTGTGATTTCTATCCTCACGAGTCTATTTGCCACGATGAATGCGAGTAATGCAACAGGACTCTCGGTGAGCTCGAGTATCACGGATTTCGTGACGAAGACATATACAGCAGGTCAGAGTCTCCTCGACATCATACAAGATCTCGCACAGGGTGGATATCAGTACATCATGAAGTGACTCGTATTCTCTATGGATACGACCGTCGGGGTCGATCGGAGTATTGGGGCATCCTATGTCGAATTTCGCTATGACTATCGTGAGGCTCGAAGTCGCAATATATCAGACTTCACGATGGACTCGAATGTGAAGAATATCCAGAACGCTATCAGTGCCAAGCCGACGACATGACCTCTCGTGAGCTCATCAGATGCGACAAGTATCTCGACTTATGGAAGACGAGAGGAGATGATCAGTGCCAATGGAACACTCTCGACTGAGGTCGCCAAGTATCTCGCAGAACACAAGGACGATACGACTGAGATCTCGATCACGCCGACCACATACGACTACTCTTTCGCGAACGCGTGAGACATCGTGAAAGTGACGATAGATCGAGGGGATGCTCGTGGGAAGTATAGTGGTACGATGCGGATAGTATCCAAGGAATATACCACGCAGGGAGATCTCCCATCGGTCGTATTCTCACTCTCATCATCGAAGATCAGAACGCCGAATATACTGGAGAAGCTCAAAAAGATGGACGATGATATACAAAAACTCAAGACTCTATAGGAGAGTCTTTTTGTTCGATGACATAGGAAAATAGGGCAATAGAGAGATAGTTCTGAGTATAAGAATTCACTCTCTATGGCACAAATTACCGCCCTCATATCTGGTCCGAATAAAAACTTTGACTATCAAGTCACAGCTCTTGCTCGTTCTATCCTGAATCAAGGAGTTCTCTCAGCAACTGATCTCCTTGTATCATTGAATAGCGTATCTGCAGGTGAGGCATATATCCTCTGCAATCGTACCAACTGACAACTCGTGATGCTCCACTATACCAATACAGCGAGCGTAACTATCACAACAACT
>JAYSSB010000004.1:0-2468 GCA_043720755.1 Candidatus Altimarinota bacterium
ATATACTCAATCTTTTTATCCGAGCATACCTAAAGGACTCTAGCATAGTACAGGTAAGTATTGATGTTGAAAAATTTAAAAAAATAACTGATAATATCAGGTAATCTATGCCATTTCTCTCTAATCCTCATCTCGATCTCACGACTTCTCGCATCGAAACTCTCAGGTGTATTCTTGTTCCCTTTTCTACCGATGGACGAGTGGATATCCATGAACTCCAGGAGGAGTTCTGTATGGCAAACAAGAATCTCTGGGTATCGCCATATTTTCCTGATTATGACGCTGAATACGAATATGTGAGAGCTTCCGAAAAAAAGATTGCTCGATGAGAAGAATTCGAGAATTTTATCCTGGATAAGTGAACTGATCGACTTATCTGAGCTGGAGGGATCCGAGTCCTCGAATCTGGCAAACTCAATATCGGTATCTGGATACGAGAGAGTGAACAATGAAGATGATATGCAACAGAGGTATATACTGCATTGATCTGATGGACTCGAGAACATACAGATCATACTTTTTTGAAACATTCTCTGAATCCTGAGAATATCGCCTCTCGCAAACTCGCAGAGAAGTTCGGTGCTATATTGCAATTAGAGAAGACGGAGAGGGGATATGAGATGTATCATATATATCTCTAGATTTCTTTCTTCAATACTTTTGTAACCAAAAGTACCAAAAGTTCTTCTTTCTTATTTGTTCGTTTTGGATTCTGTTATCGATTGGTTTTCTAAAATTCCGAACTAGGGTACATTCGAAATTTTCACGAAAACTGCACCGACAGAATCGAAAAACTCTCAAAAATAAAGAAGCAAAATGGAATAAAGAAATAAATAGATCTTTATTTGTTCTTCTTCTCATGCTCGAGTAGCCACACTTTCCTCTCGACTCCACCACCATATCCCACGAGTTTGCCACTCGCACCGATCACACGATGACACGGGATGATGATGACGATCCGATTATTGTGATTGGCTCCTCCGATAGCTCTCACGGCTTTTGCTCTCCCGATCATCCGAGCTTGTTCTCCATAACTGCGAGTCTCGCCATATGGGATTTTTTCGAGTCATTTCCAGGCATCTTTTTGAAAATCAGTCCCATCGACCGAGAGTGATATATCAAACTTTTTTCTCTGTCACTCGAAATATTCTCCGAGTTCTTGTTTCGTCTGATGGAGTATTGTATTTATCCCTGATATTGTATCTGCGAATCGGGCAAGTTTCTCCGTGAGTTCTCTACTATCTGCAAACTCGAGCATCATGAGATGAGTATCACTTGCGAGAGCGACGAGATCCCCGAGAGGAGATGAGATGATGGTTTGATAGAGTTGCATATAGAGTGAGTATATTAGATATCTGTATTTTATCTAGTCTTTTGTATTGTTTTCTGCCCCCTTTTCTATACACTCTCCCTATGACTCAAGATCAGGCATATGACATACTCACGATGGGACACAATGTGTTCCTCACTGGGGCAGCAGGGACAGGCAAGACCTATCTGATCAATAGGTTTATCCGATATGCTCGTGAACATGGGATCACGATAGCAGTCACCGCCTCGACGGGGATAGCAGCGACGCATATTGGAGGGATGACGATCCACTCGTGGTCGGGGATGGGTATCCGAGATACCCTCACGGATGAGGACATCGATGTGATCGTGTCTCGAGAGTATCTGGCTCGGAGATTTGCCAAGACCAATATCCTCATCATCGATGAGATCTCGATGCTCTCGGGAGTCTTTCTTGCTAATCTGGATCGACTCCTGCGGTCGGTCAGGTTTTCTCAGGAGCCATTTGGAGGGATACAGGTAGTACTGGTCGGAGACTTTTTCCAGTTGCCACCGGTATCGAGAGGCAATGATATCGAGTTTGCATTCGATGATCCAGTCTGGCGTACTCTCAGGCTGGCGATCTGTGTGCTCGATGTACAGTATCGGCAATGAGAGGATCCTCTCCTCACTATATTGAATGAGATCCGTTCTGGAGAGATGAGTCAGGAGTCATACGCTCTCCTCGATAGTCGCAATATCCGAGTCGAGACCGAGGATCATACCGAGCTCTTCACTCGCAATATATCCGTCGATAGCTACAATACGACTAGGCTCAATGCGATCCATGACGATACATTCGTCTTCGAGATGCAGTCAAAATGAGCCGAGAAACTCGTCGAAGCCCTGAAGAAGTGATGCCTCGCACCAGAGACGCTGATTCTCAAAAAATGAGCCCGAGTGATGTTCGTGAAGAATAACTTCGAGGCTGGATATGTGAATGGATCGATCGGGCATGTCGTCGGCAAATATGAGTCACTCCCGATCGTCGAGCTCACCGATGGGACGCGTATCATCGCAGATCATATGGACTGGTCGATCGAGGAGAACGGCAAAGTCAAGGCATCGATCATGCAGATCCCACTCCGCCTCGCCTGGGCGATCACCGTCCACAAGTCGCAGGGGATGACACTCGACAC
>JAYSSB010000005.1:0-2459 GCA_043720755.1 Candidatus Altimarinota bacterium
ATGTCAAGCTCGACATGAGTACTGGCAAGCTTGATGTCTCCGTCGAAAAGACGATCGTCGAGACCGTCTGAGATGAACATATCGAGATCAGCTATGAGGATATCGGTGGAGAGGAGTCAGGATTTGTCCTGGGAGATACCGTCGAGATCGATGTGAGTGAGGAGTTCATGCAGAGTGAGGGATTTGGTCGGATTGCATCACAGGCAGCCAAGCAAGTCATAGTACAGAAAATCGGAGAAACAGAAAAAGAAAAACTCTACCATCTCTTCAAAGACAAGGTCGATACTATCGTGAGTATGCGAGTCGAGCTGGTCGAGAAAAATAGAGTAGTATTTGACTACAATGGGCATCAGGTCGTCCTCCCTCGGAGCGAGCAAAACTCAGCAGACAAGTATATCCCTGGTCAGCGGATGAATCTCTATATCCGTGGATGTGAGATCGATCCAGTCACTGGACCTCGTGTTATCCTCTCACGCAAGGACAAGGAACTCGTTGTGAAACTATTTGAGATGTCGACTCCAGAGCTCGAAGAGGGTGTTGTCGAGATCGTCTCGATCGCTCGTCTCCCAGGGGTCAAGACCAAGATCATCGTCGCCTCAGATGACGAGGATGTCGATCCAGCAGGATGTCTCATCGGACCAAAAGGAATGCGAGTCCGTACTATCGTCGATGAGCTTTTCGGGGAAAAGATCGATATCCTCAACTATACAACCAATCAAAAGGAGATGGTACGTCGTGCCCTCGTCCCAGGTATCGTCGAAGATATCGAGATAGATGAGGAGACAACGACTATCCGAGCAACCGTCAAGGATGAGGAAAAGGCAAAAGTCCTCGGTCGAGGAGGAACCAATATCAATATCGCAGGAGATCTCCTCGGATATCGTATATCACTCACGACACTCGCTCCCTCTGAGTCAACTCCCATAGTTGGAGATACTCCAGCCGAATAATCAAAATAACAAAAATTCGTCCCGAATTAATCGGGACGAATTTTTTTGTATCATTACTTTTGACTACACTCAACTCGCTCGATCACATTATCATCAACCTCGAGTACTCGCAGAATCAGACATATCTCATCTCAGAATGAAATCACATCTCCCACCTTTGGGAATCACTCTTCCTCAGCCATGAGTACATAGGAGAGGGTTTCACTGATATACTCTTCTGGGAGACTGATTTGCTCTGGAGTGAGATTATATTCTTCGAGGATATCATCGATGAGTACCGATCAGATTGCTTCTATAGAACCATTTTTTCATTTTTTCATATAGATTTCTTCTCGATCTTTTTCATCTTTGATATCGCCAAATACCTCTTCGAGCACATCCTCCATCGTCACGACTCCTGCAGTACCTCCATGTTCATCAAGAACGAGAGCAATATGGCGACGAGAACGTTGGAACTTCTCGAAGAGATCATCGAGTGCTTGTGTGAGAGATACTTTCATGATTTTTTCGAGATCGAGAGATGAGAGACGAGCGGCACCATGGCCATCACGCTGGAGACGAAATGCTTCTCGAAACGTCATCACATATTCAATATCATCAGTATTCTCTCCACATACTGGTAGGCGAGAATGGGTTGATTCCATCATAAAATCACATACCTCATCAACCGTCATATCAAGGGATAGGAACTCTACATTGACTCGTGGTGTCATCACGGCATCAGCAGTCATCTCTGAGAGATTGAGGAGATTTTTGATTTGGCGTTTTTCATCTTCTTCCACAGCACCTCCGGCATGAGACATATCGATAAATGCATCGAGCTCCTCCTCACTCACAGTCATACCATGCATATCGAGCTTGCCACCTGTGATCCAAGAGAGTATCTTGACGAATTGTTCTACGATCCATGTCAATGGAAAAAAAAGCCAGACAAATACCTGATATACTGGAGCGGCGGCGAGAGCGATCCTATCGTTGAATCTGACGCCAAGGACCTTGGACGTGATCTCTCCGAAGAGGAGCACAATCATAAATGCTACGAGATACACGACGAGTGAGGCGGTCTGGGAACTAGCAAAAAAATGAGCTACTTCAGGAGTGATATACTTCTCAGCGATGATCATCGGAGCACTCGTGACAAAGAGTGTTGCTATGAGGTTAGTGATCAGGAGTCGCTCATTTTTTTTCTTGAGTTTGGCAAGAGTGCGAGATCCGAATCGTTTTTGTCGGAGGAATCCCTCCAGTTTGTGTCCACCTACAGACATAAGTGGGATCTCCGTACCAGCAAAAAATGCAAGAGCCAAAACAAAAAAAACAAATAGCAATATGGGAAGAGGGTCCACGATATAGGAAAATAAGGATAAAATATGGTAGATATCTACACAATTAGCTCATAGTATATAGATATTTCATGAAAAGCAAATACGTCCTATTCTCTAGTTGCGATTTTGGGTTTCTCGTATATACTCAGGGCAATATATATCTACCCAATCTATGGAAAAATCCGTC
>JAYSSB010000006.1:0-6843 GCA_043720755.1 Candidatus Altimarinota bacterium
CCGTCTGTTCTGGTGTGGCGAATACCTTGTACAGGTTATATATGTTACATTCGTCAGGATTTTTTTTCTTCTCATCGACTCACTCAGATCCTGAGACTATCGACATGATACGCTTCCGAAGTGTCTTCTCGTCGTCGAATATCCCGATGAAGTTGTCATAGCTCTTGCTCATCTTGCGACCATCGATACCAGGGAGCGTCGCAACAGCCTCATCGATGATCGCCTCAGGCTCGCAGAATATCTCTTGTCCATATGTCTTGTTGAACGCCCTCACGATATCTCGAGTCATCTCGAGGTGCTGGATCTGATCCTTGCCGACTGGTACTGCCTCACAGTCATATCCGATGATATCTGCTGCCATGAGGATCGGGTAATTGAATACTCACATATTGAGGTTGTTTTCGTAATTTAACTTAAATAATTCTAGTCTATTCTCTGCCTTTTTTATTTCTAAATTTAAGTTATCAACCATTCAATGAAAAATATTAGTTTCTTCATCACTTAATTTAAGCTTCTTTACTATGAGAGTACTTGACTGTCATCTAAGAAATTCTATTTCTGATATGCTAGAAATAATTTGCTGCTGAAAGTCCTTGAATGAGTGTGCCCTATTCATCAGCGAATACGGTGTAACATTAGCCAGTATCCACATGAGCTCAGTGATACCTCGGATATCCGACTGGCGGAATATCGTGATTGGAGTATCGACTCCATAGATCGCCATATATTCGATAGCGACCTCCAGAGTCTGTTCTCTGAGAGTCTGCCCATCCTTCACACTTGTGAGTGAGTGGAGATCCGCGATGAATATAGCAGCATCGTTGCTCACCGCCGTCCGACCAAAAGGAAGAACTGCACCCATGAGATTGCCGAGATGCATAGATGAGCCTGTGGATTTGACGCCAGTAATGATTTTTTTAGACATAAGCGAATTAATTTTTAACTAAAAATTGTCTAATACTATCAGCAATAATATTCCCAAAAACAGAAATCTTATCTGCATCAAATATAATATAATTAGTATCGATCATATCTGAAGTGGCACTATTTGCAAGTGATCATTTTGTTATCTCTAGTAAAGATGATGGTATTGCTTCCATGATATTGGTTGCTGGATAGTTTCATATCAATTGATATGTGGTATTCTCTCCTATAGGTATACTGTAACTATTGAAAGACTGAATTAGTATTTCATCATACTTATCGAAACTTCTATGCTTCCCTGTTATATCCCTTGTGAGTATTGTACATACTCTTTTTTTACCAGCATATCAAGTAGAAATAAAATCATGAATTTGAGTTGCTGATACATCTCAATCAAGCTGGAATGGTACAATAGAATCAAACGAACACATACTATGCAATTGGAGACAAAATTTCGAACGAGAAAGTACCTCGGATATCTCAGTTGTAGCATCACTATAGATGTGTCGCCATTTCTCTTGATCCAAAATAGGGGCAACTGCTATATCTAATGGGCGATTCATATCACAGAGAGATCGTGGAATATGTACTTCGAGAATACCAATTAAAAAATCAATATCCCCAAGAATAGACATACACGACTGAGCGACTTCTCTCACGCCAATATCTGCCTCATGATACATATATGATTCTAGTAATATATCAGGTATATCATCTCTCGATATCTGGAATGTCGATCTAGCAAACGATAACCAATCTATATCGAGAGATGAATGAGGTAAATATATGAGAAAATCGATAGTATCATCTCCTGTTTTTTTCCCGTATCGGTATAGTGTGGTAAGTATTTTTTTCATAGATAATTATATGAGTCATAGAGTTTGATTCGTCTGGAATTGGATACTACGGATCAGTGGCTGCATATCGGTAGCCCAGCTCATGACTTCTTCCGATCATATTACTTTCTTCGATTTTACCAAAGAAAAATCCATAAATCTCTCTGTTATTTTTTGGCGATCAATTGTCTGAAATCATATATCTGTAATAATCTGTCCAGAGGTCCAATTCCCAGAGCTATCTACAAAAAATGAATTACAGAGTCCAGATGATGTATTGAGTGATCTATTTTGTTTGGCAAAACTCGACTTTCATCAACCAATGCTAAAACCATTATCCTGAATTGGCTCATTTGGAACTTTGAGACATCAGCCAGCAAATGATCCGTCACTCATAAAAAATGGGCGAAACTGAATCGGAAATTGTCATCCATTTTTATAATCCTGAATAAGAGTTGGTTCCAAAAATCGAAAAATCAGTACTGGGAATTCGAGCGGAGTTTTTAATATAGCATTTCTTTGCTCATTATTACCAATAAAATTCACGCTGGTTCATCATGCAGAACCAGTATCTTCTTTAAGAACAATTTTCTGATCAGGAAAATCAGAAAATAGTATCTGGAGTTCATCAAGAGAATTTACTCTTCAGAGAAAACCCATAGACATTCAACCAATTGCTTCCTGATTTGATTTTTTTGCATTGAGTGTGAGGAGTCAGAGTGTGCGAAATGCAAATGATTCTCTGAGCTTAGATCCCATAGTAATCAGCTGATTAACGCTATCCAATCTTGGATCTGATCTAGGAATACTCGATATAACAGTAGCATCGGGAAGGTCCTCCATAAGAGCTACAAGTCATACATCTGAGGTAAATCAGGTCCTATTGACTCGGAGACCATTGATAGGATTTTTATCTTGTGAGATAGTCTGGACTCCTGTAACTGCAAAATTCCCAATTCCAAAAATTGATGCAAAAAGTGGATTCAAAATATCTGTATGAGTATCAAATATAGCTTGATCAGTTATAAATATAACTTGTTTATTGGCTTGTTTGATTCATTCGAGTATCCTCGATAGCATAGTGAGTGAGTGGTTGCGAGAAAGAGGATCATCGAGCGTGATCATGAGTCAGGCCAGACTCCCACAATTCCATACTATCTCATAAAAATTATGTGTACCAGGGATACATTCAGTGGTAATACCAGCATATGCTATAGGGAGCAATAGTGATCTTGAGTCAGTATTGGAGATGATTGGTTGTGTTGTTTTCATAGAAATAAAAATAGTAAAATAAAATCCGCCTATGATGGCGGATAAGTGTTTTTGTGGGAGAGATCCTGAAGCAAGTTCAGAATGACGAGTCAAAAATACTACCGCCAGTGCGAGAGATAATAATGCCAGATATTGATCCAGAGTTGTGAGCGTTTCATATTATTTTGAGTTAAAAAATCCCCCATAAGTAATGATACTCACGGAGGAATTGAAGAGATTATTTTGCAATTATCTACAATACAATGCCACACCGTGAGGAGTAGTATGATACCAAGATGTAAATATAATTGTGAAAAACATATATTATATATATGGATAATTATGATTATTGCAAATCATTTTTATATTTTGGAGATTATTTTATCCCAAAAACTCCAATAGTCTCTCTCGAATCGGGCGAGCCATCTCTTGCGTCAGGGATTCATTTTGTTTTCCGAGGAGTCCATGTTTTGCGTCGGTTTTTGATTTACCATGGTTGTCACTGCCGTATGTGATGAGTCATCAGAGGTGCGTCGCCATCTTGTATATCATCTCTACTTGTCTCGGCGTAGCCATAGTATTGATCTCGTAGTTCTCTATCCCGAGTTCACTGAGTAGTGGATATATCTCATCGACAAAATACTCTCCCCTCTCATCTGCCGATCCATTGTATCAGGCTCTCTTATATACTGGAGCAAATGAGAAATTCGGATGAGCAACAGAGAGGATGATATCTTGTTTTTGAGCAAGTTGGATCAAGTCTGATAACTCAGGCTCATAGGATTCTATAGTCACTGATCCAATCTTACTATATTCGCCTGATTCTTTGAGACATTCATGGAGAAAATCTGATGAATTTGTGATATTTGATTGTGTAGCATCAGCGAGGACTCGGAGTGTCTCATTTCTACGAACAGGGTCAAACAGATACTGTGTGATATGAGCATTCGAGAGAGCAATTTCTCGATATCCGAGAGAATTTGCCCATCTCATGAGCCCATCATACTCGATCGGGAATCATCCAGATTGTAGGAGTGTGACTTGTTGAGCAACTTTCTGGGCTTTGCCGAGGAGTACTCCATCTATCATACGTCTGATAGCATCAGAGAGTATGGGAGTATAGCATGTGATATGGAGTGATGTATCGAGCTCGTCGCTATGAGCCGATATCTCTGTTGCCCAGATAGCCTTGATCCCGAGATCACGAGCTGGGAGGACGAATCCAGGAGAATAGCAATCATGATTGGTCATCGCCCAGATACCCTGACGAGTAGGATCGAGTGAGCTGATCTGTTCTATAATATGAGTATTGTCATGTATACCATCAGAGTCAGTAGAGTGGAAGTGGAGATCTCAGAGCATATATACGATAATAAATATACCTATATAATATATATAGATCACATAAAGTAAATACAAAAATAAAATATCTCCACTTCAAACGAAGTGGAGATATTTTGAGAGGATTTATTTTGTAGCTACTGGGTCTTTCTTGGCTACTGGTTTCTTGATAAGAGGAGTTGCTGTAGCTTTTTTGACTGGAGTCTTTTTGGGAGTTACTTTTTTGACTGGAGTAGTCGCTATCTTTTTTTGAGGAGTGACGACTACTGCTTTAGGAGTTACTTTTTTGACTGGAGTTTTCTTGACTGATTGAGATGATTTTTTAGATTTTTTTGCTACTTTTTTAGCGAGCTTCTCTTGTACTTTTGCTACTTTTTTAGCTTCTTTCTCAGCTTTCTTCATCATTTTATCGTGCTTCTTCTCGAGTTTTTTAGCTTCTTTTGCCTGTGCTTTTGCTACTTTTTTAGCAAACTTTTTATCTTCCTTGGCTCGGATATCGAGAGGAGATTTTTTAGCATCTTTTGAGTGAGACATAGATAAGTATTAGGATATACTCGTCATAGTATGATATTGGATAGAGAAGTCAAATTTTTTGTACAAAAAATACCCACTAGGGGTATATTTTTATATTTTTTATTGTGAAATGATGAGTGATCGATATTCCATCTCTGACCACTTCCGCATCCACTCAACATATGTATATACATGTCTCCCCGTGTAGGTATCCCATACGATGATATGACTTGGCTGCGTCTTAGATCCGACATATCCAAGGAGGACAAATGCATGTTCTCAAGAGAGTCATACGATTTTTTTGCCGGTGGGAGTTTGCCACTCTAGGGTACGCTGAGATGCATCTCGCCAACATCGATTGCGTGCTGGAAGTGGGAAAAATCTGAGAATAGATTTGCCTCACTGAGCGAAAAATCCATCTTCATAGAGAGGATCAGTACACCAATCTCACCAGAGTATCACATGACTACGAGGATCATCGAGAGTCGCTACAAGATCTAGGAGATGTCGATTGGTACTGAGTCCACCAGTATAGCTCAACTCATTGATGATACGAGTACGCAGCGAATAGCTCTCAGCATATCTCGCAAGTGGAGCCTCGTAGACTCCATATCCTGTCTGCTTGGTCTGTCCACCCGTATAGTATCCGACGAATTCGATATCAGGATCTCCCCAGATACCTCCGGTACTATAGGGTTGTGGGAACTGTGGGATACTCGTGAGTATATCTATCTCAGAGACGAGTATACCGAGTCTCTCGAGGACGATACGCAGAGCAGTGATCTCACAAGAGAGTGAGTAGTCCTGTATGCGTAGACGATACGAGAGTGATCGATCTATCGTAGGCCTCAGAGCGAGTGTACTCCAGGATGGAGAGTATTTCTGAGCAAATGTCTCTATCTCGTAGAGATACTTGTCTCGGAGCGTCACATTATCGAGAGATCCAGAGACGGTATCGATACGAGACCTCGTCTCGAGTATACGAGAGAGTTCAGTGGCAATCTTTTTGGATGGTGTCCGTACAAGAGCAGATACACCCTCTACGGCTACGCAGAATAAAACACAGACAATCAAAAATCGAAGCATAAAAATCAAATTAAAATCCACTCTGTAGCTCCAGCATCCTATTGTATATTCCTCATTTTGCAATGAGGTCGGTATGTGATCATCGCTCTACGACTTGTCCTCACTCGAGTACGATGATATCATCTGCCTTGCGAACCGTCTGGAGACGATGAGCGATGATGATGACCGTACGATCTCGAAATAGCTCATCGAGTGCTACCGTGATCGCCTCTTCTGAGAATGAGTCAAGTGCAGAGGTCGGCTCATCGAGGAGGATGATCTCGGGATCCTTGAGAAATATCTTGGCAATAGCGAGTCTCTGCTTTTGTCCTCATGAGAGCCTCACTCCCCTCTCACCGATCTCTGTATCGAGTCCATACTCGAGATCAAATACGAATTCACAATGAGCGAGTTTCAGAGCTCTATGGAGTTTTTGTTCAGTGAACTCATCATCTCACTTCCCTGAGAGTGCACTCACGAGATTTTCTCTGATCGTCGCATCAAATACTCAAGGATCCTGCGTGAGATAGCCGATATGCGGATAGTAGGACTTCAGTGCTGTCTCATCAAGCTGATTCCCGAGTACAGAGATAGATCCTGATTCTGGATGCAGATATCCAGCGATCAGTTTCATGAGAGTCGTCTTCCCTCCTCCTGATGCTCCGACGAGTGCTGTTTTTTTTCATCTCTGGAGCGTGAGTGAGAAGGTATCAAATACTCGAGTTTCGTTGTATCCATACGAGATATTCTCTATCTCGATATCTTTGGATTTTTTCACGAAAGTAGAACCAGAGTCATATCACTTGATTGGAGTGAGTGAGTCAAAAGTAGACCAAAGAACTGAGACTCTAGAAAATTCACGTAAAATATCTCGAAGAAGATGTAAAAATTCGTTCAAACTTTTTTCAGCGAT
>JAYSSB010000007.1:0-6832 GCA_043720755.1 Candidatus Altimarinota bacterium
AATAAAGCAAA
Organism: Candidatus Altimarinota bacterium; assembly: GCA_043720755.1. Lineage (GTDB taxonomy): Bacteria > Patescibacteriota > Gracilibacteria > BD1-5 > UBA2023 > JABFSX01. The sequence continues at coordinate 12 of JAYSSB010000007.1, forward strand.
GAAATGATAAAAAATTTTGACTTTACTCTCTCTCTCTAGATACTATCCATAGCACTTCTCAGAAATTTTTCAGAGTGAGTCGGGAGTATATCCTGTTTTTCATATCAATATCAATAGAGGAAAATGTCATGAAATCAATGACTTTCGGGAAAATAGTGATTGCTACTATCTTAGCAATGATTTCTTCGGTTTGTTTGGCTTTCACAGCGGGCACTAATATGCCAACTGTACCAGTTGGATGGACTCTGAAGGAGAATTATGGGAACATCCTCGTCTATCAAAAGACTGGGGAATCGACCTATATGCAGGTTGTAGATATCAAGAGTGGTGGTAGGGTTGCTTTTTTTAATCAATCAGCAACTGGGGCGAGTCCATATAAATTTGGTATCGACTCTATGGCTAACTGGTGGGGCTTGCTTCAAAACAAGAAAACGATGGTGAATGGGCAATTCTTTGCATATAAGATTATCACTAATCCGTTTGTGCAAATTAATCCAACTACACTTTCCTTTGGGGTCAAATCCAATGGAAGTCTGTTGACTCCAGGTGCAGATAATACTGCATATCCAGCAAGTTCTATGAGGCAACTAGAGATCATGAGTGGTGTTGGTGCTACGGTGCTGTCTTGGAATCAGGCTCGCCTGAATCCAGGAGGATCTCCTGCACAGAATATTATGGTTGGTCTCCATCCATCACCAAGTGTCGTTACCAATAAGAATCCGTCCTTGGCGATAGGACGAATGTTCATGTGTACGAAACCTCAGAGTGGTGCCCCTTGGGTATATATCCTCTCTGCGGCGAATATCAATCAACAAACTGCACTGACCTATGCCAATAACTGGCAATGTACAGAGAGTTCGACAGTGATGATGGATGGATCTGGGTCAGCACAGTTACAGACGGTCGACTCAGGACTCCTACTCGCTGGCAATCGTAGTCTACCACAAGTTATTGCTATCTACAACAACTGATCTTCGAGAGGGGCTTGCCCCTCTCATTTTTTAACCAAATACTTATGAATATTTCAAACATTGGAGAGTATATTCAGATTTTTTCCTACAACTTACAATCATCATTTTACTTCCTTATTGATACATATTTTACAGAGTGACCATTTCAAAAATGGGAATTATTACTAGGGCTATGTATTACTGTTATTACATGAATACTATTATATTCTGCGATATATAGCATAATATACTTCTTATTAATCAAAAAAATCACCTCCAAAAAAGGTCATATTTTCTATAAATACCCCAATTTTCTTAACATCCTCATTCGTCTTATGCCATTTGGATATATCATTACAAGTATTCATACTATTATATCATGAAAGTGATTTTGGAAATGACTCATGCAAGAAATACTATATACACTATGTGTTTCTCTTTTGTATGTAGTAGGATATATGACTTACTACTATATCTACATACTCGGGTAATATTCTTACTCGAAAACTTATACAAAATGAAAACTGCACATATTCTCACTCTCAGTATTGGTTCAGCTATTGTCGCAACTGGTATCTATCTCGGATCATCAGATACTATTTCAGATGAAGCTACTTGATCTACAGATACTCAATCAAAAGTATCGAATGTGATGTATGGAAGTCAGAAAAACATGTGGAAAATACTTGCTGATGCTACTGCAGAGGCAGATAAGGCTCTCCAAAATATACCATCGGAACACGATCAGCTCATAGAATTTGTGAATAATAATCCAACTCTGCGAATCAGGATACAGAGTATGTCTTGGTATTGAGAATTCCTATCAGGCAAATACAGTGTTGCAGATATCAAGAAAAATATAGAAGATGCAGTTCTCATCGAGGAGACTATCAAATCTGATCCAACTATACTCATGCGAATGCAGAATTCGGAGAGCTGGCGGAATTATCTCAGTGGCTCTGTACTACCTCACAATATCGTCTACGGCGAGATGCCTGCAATGTTGAGTATCGATGAATTCTCAAAACAAAATCCAGCACTATTCTCACAGATACAGAGGAATCCAATGATGAGCGCTACAAATGGAATCGAACCAACATATTCTGAACAAAGAAGTATCATAGAGTGAATGCTCACTCAAGAAAAAATAATCGAAGATAATCCAACCATACGAGCTAAATTCGAGCAATATGGATATACACAATCTGCAATATATGCCAGTGATTGGCGAGAGGGGCGACAAAATGGATTTTTTGCAATCAACGATGCTATCTATGGTCTCGAAGATCCGAAAAACTTTGATCCAGTGATATGGAAACAATTCCAAGAGTCCCATACCTGAGCACAGTATCGAGCAGGAACCATCGATCCAAGAGAAGCATTCAGATATATCAACGATCTTGCAGTAAAAATATACCAGTAAATATGCACTCATTACTTCATATGCATATATCTCGTACAAACCTAACTATTGTTGGTCTACTACTTCTAACAATGAGTATTTGATTCATGTTCCGTGCCCCTGATTCTTCGCCTATAGTCATCACTTCAACGAGTTCAGGGCTCGTATCTGATCTCGCAAGTCCATTTGGCAGTGGTGATAGTGGTAAGATTTTATTTGATGCTACTCCAACGCAGCCAACATGGGAAACAAGTTCGGGTACTACGGTATTTTTCAACACGAATTGGATTGGTAGAACTATAGAAATACAAGGAAAGCCTGTACATTACCAGTTCAGCAGTGGGAATCCTGTAGAAACAGATAAGAGTGTTGAAGAATTAGTACAACTCAATAAACGCTGTCGTACTAACCCAGTCTGTGGTAATAATGAACTTAGTCAATATGAATCTGTAGGAGATATATCGAATGATGATGGAACATGGAAAAGTTTCGATCCTATTCCTCGTATCACTCCCGAAGTAGAAAGGCTCGTCTATGAGTTTCTCTCGAATCCTGTCATCCGACAGAGTAGCGAGTCATGTGGGAACAAATTTTTTACATACGATCAAGCCTACTCTGTATTTGGTTCGATCATAGGAGAAACCATCCCAACAGACTGGTGGAATCCATACAATATCGATATCAATACCTATATCACTATCAATCCAAATACCGGAAGAAAGGAACTCAATACCAAACCAATACATACCCTCAAACAACAACTCAATACGCCATCAGAACTCGCAGGTGGAACCTGGTGGTCAAATATACCACTCCGAGAGTGTCTTGAGAAAAACAATCAACTCACTTTCTTACTCAATCATGTCAATCTCTATACTGATAAAATCCAGCAAGAGTATCATGCATGAAAGTAATTCAGTGTTATCTTCAACTCATTCCGAGTAATCGGGATGAGTTTTTTTGTAGTTACTTACTGATTCGAGGCAATAAAGACTCCACACACTCTTTCTACTCCAGCTGTTTTAAGGATTTTGGCACACGTATTTGCCGTCGATCCTGTCGATACGATGTCATCGATGAGGATTACCATTTTTGGAAGTAGTACTCATGATCTCAGAGCAAAAGCACCTTCCCTATTTTTTATTCGCTTTAATTTGGTCAGTTTGGATTGTCTACGAGTCCAATAGGCTCGGATCGGTTTTACTTTGCTGACTCAGATCCTATGTGAGAGTCATGATACTAAGAGATCGATATGATCAAATCCTCGTATCATATACCGACTCCAATGCATCGGTACACTCATGAGAGCAATATCATCATAAGATAAGAGATCATATTGTTCGACAACTTTCGCCAATAGATCGACATATTCTCAGATATGTTGGCGATCTGATCGATATTTGTACGCTTCGATCGTATAGGATATATCATTGTAGTGAGTAGCCACATACACTCCGTCAAGTGCAGAGTCATCCATCTCTTGCTTGTAGTGGCTAGTGAGATCCTGGGGATGGTATATTTCTCTCATTGTTTCGCCATATATCGACATATCGAAGAATATACTCATGAGAGCATGAGAGATTTTTTGGATCATATTTGTTATTTACCACATTGTCCGATCAAAAATTCTGAAAGTATCTTCACTCCCCATCCTGTTCATCATTTTGGCATATATCCAAAAGTTGTTTCACGGTATGCAGGTCCAGCAATATCAAGATGCGTGAGTTTCGCTTTTCACTGAAAATATGTAAGGAATGCTCCTCCCTCAGATGAGCCTGCCTTCTCAGAACGAGCAATATTTTTGAGATCAGCGATATCTGCTTTGAGTGCCTTTTTCATCTTTTCATTGAGTGGGAGTCTCCATACGCTCTCATATGGCGATCTATTGGCGATGAGTGTCGATATAACCTCATCATCATCTCCCATGATTCCCGCGATATCATGCCCAAGAGCATGGACACAAGCACCTGTGAGGGTGGCCATAGTGATCAGATGATCGACATGATACGTTGTCTCCACATACGACATCACATCAGCAAGGACGAGACGTCACTCAGCATCAGTATGATGGATCTCGACGGTAGTACCGTTGTACGCTCTGTAGATATCGAGTGGACGGAATGCTGATCCACCCGTCATATTCTCTGTGAGACCTATGCCTACGATCAGATTGACTGGTAGGGTGTCGAGGGTGTCGAGATACATAGCCACACCGATCATACCAGCTGCTCCTGACATATCACACTTCATATCGAGCATACCTGTATCTGGTTTTATCTGGAGTCCACCAGCATCAAACGTGACTCCTTTTCCGATGAGTCCATATGTTTCTCATGTTGGTGGATTTTTTGGTTTCAATATAACCATATAGGGCGGAGCATCACTCCCAGCACTGACAGCAAGTAGGAGATTACATCCGAGTTTTTCGAGTTCTTTTTTATCATATACCTCAACTGTGAATTGTCTCCATGGATATGATTGTATAGCTGCTACCATACCAGTAGGATTGGCATCTTTTGGTGGCATATTGATCATATCACGAGCCCAGATGATGGATTCGAGAAGTGGAATTTGTTGTTCTATAGATTCTTTATTCTCTATGGAGGCGATGAGCATATGAACTCTATTTTCAGGCTTCGAGAGATATGATTCATACTTATAGGTGGAGAGTGTGATGGCCTCGAGAGCCTCTGTCTCATTTCATTCAGCTAAAAATCCAGAAACTTCTTTCAATCTTGAGAACAATCCACATCGATCGTCCATGAGGTTTTCTCATGGGAAAAAACAAGTTACTGTATCATATTTCTCAGAGATATGGGAAAAAACAAGTGTTTTTGAGATTAATAGGGTATCTTTTATGAAATTTTCTCAAATCTTGATTATCTGAAGATCGGAAAAGCCATATTGACTCAATATATCAATACGCTCCTTGGAACGAATCTCTATGATGAGATGTCTCATATCGAGAGAGTCTGCAAGTGAATAGGCTACATATATAGGGAGAGAACGCATAGTATAGAGTGTTATCGATATTGGAATCTAAAATAGGAAAACAGGAATAATACAGCTAAGAAAAAGAGTGAACAAGCAAGAAATATACTGATACCTCATCCCCAAGCTACGAAAAAGAGTGAATATAGGAGAGTTACTACGCTAAATCCTATACTCGCATAGTGAAGGAGAGAGAAATCATACGGATATCTCTCTTCCCAAAAATACGTACTCCCGATCAGAACAAGAGAGCACGAAAATATGAATCATAGTGATGATACAAGATCTGGATAGAGTAAAAGTGGCAAAAATAAATAACTATATACATACAACAGGATCAATATAGCTAAAGAATATACTATATAATTGGAGTAACGTAGGTGTATAGAGATAAAAAACAATGAAAATATAAGTATGAAATATATAAAATGAAAATATCCAATTATCGGCGAAAATAATAATACTATAGATAAAGCGATAATAGATGAAAGGAGAACTATGCGGCTCGGTTCTATATAGTTTTCAAAAAGGGGAGATCGAGGAAAATATTCAAATACTCATATCGATATCAGGGCAATACAGCCCAAAAGCGTGAAGATATGGATCTCTGGAAATAAGAAGAGGATATAGAGTGAAAGAGTAATCACTCCAGCTATGAGACATGTGAGGACGATATTGGTAGCCTCATCTCTGAAGTATACAAAGAAAAAATATGAAAATGCCATAGTAACGGTAGAAAATATCAGATGTATAAGCGTGATATCTCGAGAAATCGTGAAAAAATATATAACCTGGGCAAATATAGTAATATAGCTACAGATCAGATGGAATCTGAGAGCATCTCGAAAAAATAATTTCTCCCAATCAAAGGCAAGGATATATCAAGCAAATATAACAAATATTAAAAGAAGGATATAGATATGGAGAGAGAAATTTGTTGTGATATCTCGAGTTACTGTGAACGCAAGGATATAGATACCGATATATGTGAGTATCAGTGGTATGAGGATGGATTTTTGAGGAGATATACCAAGATCAGGGATATGTCGATGGGATATCTCTTGAGTCGAATACGAGAAGAATAGAGGAGAAAAATAGAGGAGAAAAAAAACAAGTAACAATACAAAAGCTCACTGCATCATCAAATCTCCCATCAAATATGAGATATAAAAAAATATCGTATGAACTCAGATGAGTAAAAGATACATTTCTTAAAAATTAATAGAGAGAAAGTAGAGGGAAAATAAAAGAACAGGAAGACAGATAATTGAGCTTTTTATTCAACGAATATAGGAGAGAAATAATGTAGCTACCGAAAATATAGCAATAAATAATATTGATTTGTCTCGTAGCTCACTAGAGAGTATCCCTATATGATCGAGGATACTGAGGGCAATATAGATGATACTATAGATGAAGAGAGTATAGAAAAGAATATTTGAAAGCATCGTAATCCCTGCAAATATATTTTGCATATA
>JAYSSB010000008.1:0-6764 GCA_043720755.1 Candidatus Altimarinota bacterium
TTTCCTATTTTGCAAATTCTTTTCCAGGGGCGAGTCTAGACGGATCCGATCGAACGCTTCCCATTTCGGATGATGGGAAACAAGATAAAAACCAGAGAGTGAGATGAGTGGTTCGAGAGATATGTATAGTGATATCTATTTGTGACAGCGGATGATGAGAGCAAAGTCGAGATCTGCAGGATTGTTCAGGAGAAGTGGCTTGTGATCAATGATCTCAAAGTGGACTGGGATATGGATATTGCACCAGTTGATGATATCGATCACATCTTGTTCGACGAATACATGATAGTGAAATGACTCCGTTGTCTTCTGGAGATGTCTCGCCTCTTTCTCAAATGCACTCGTATCAGTAGGGCTCATGTGGATATACTCTCTGAAGTGTTCGAGATCTCGCTCAGTCGATGGGTCTCGATAGTCATCAATCATATGAGCGAGTAGAGTACGAGTACGGAACTGATCTCCAGTTCTCGTCTTCTCTGGAACTGTGAGATAGATGATCGCCTGGTCTCGACAGACTCGATAGAATTCCTCGAGTCCACCGATAGGATTCGGGAGATGCTCGAATACATGACTCGCTATGAGAAAATCCTGACTATCTGTCGGTATAGTAATCAGATTGTCTGCGGGACAGACGTATTCTACGTCCACGAGCTTGAACCCGGCAAGTGCCGGATAGGCCTCTATGAGATCCTTCGTCGACTTATAGTCACTATAGCGGACCTCTGCAAACTTTTTGTCAAAAGGAAACGGATTCATAAGGGCTCAGATCTCTACTCATCTTCATCTGAGGTATTTGTATGAGAGTTGTTTCTTGATATGAACAACGATGAGATAGTACCAGCCATTGATCGCAAGGCGGAATATACCATTACGCTTGATGTAGTAGAGAGCTTTTGCTATGGTATTTTTCATAGAATATTTGATTGGAGAACTAGTTACTAATACGTTGGATCATTTTTTTGATAGTAGAAAATATCCGAGGATGTCTCGCAGCAATCCATCTAGTAGGACTCACGAGTGCGAGGCAGTATATGAGTACTCGAGAAAATTGCAATCTATGGGAACATGATATCCTGAGAAATCTGAAAGAGTCTCTATAGCGAGACTGGATAATAAGATTGAGCGAAGAGAAAAAATAGATATTTGCGTATTGTCTCTCTCTATACTCCTCGGGAACATACCTCTCTACTACTTGAGTGAGGAGTGCTATCATACGATCTTGGTCCTTGGAGATATTGCTGGCATGCATCCTATATGCAAATACGGGATCGAGTATATATGCAAATTGGTTCGGGGAAGCTAATTGTTGGAATATCAGAATATTGAGCACCCAATCATTGGACTGACAGAGAGGATCAAATCCTCCAAGACGATCGAAAAAATCCCACCTCATAATACTACAAGAAACAGATAACATCGGGATAGTGGTATAGAGTTTTTTTTGGATATGATCTATAGATCATTCGAAGAGTTTCGTCATATGTCATTGTATCTGGAGTCAGGGTTTTCATTTTTCATAAAATACTCCGTTTCCATAGATAATCTGAAGGTCTCAGTCATTTTCGAGCATTTCTATTTTTTGCTCCAGTCCAGATGAAATAAGAAAATCATCAGAATCAAGAAATGTGATATACCATCCACTTGAGTTCTCCACTGCCCTATTATAGCTGCCAGCAGGTCAGAGATTGGTAGTATTTTGGATGAGTTTGATATTTTCTTTTGGATATTTTGCTATCAATGATCTGATAATATCTACAGTTGCATCGCTCGAGCAATCATCGACGATGATGATCTCTCTATCGAGAGTCGACTCAAACTGAAAAATACTCAGAAGACACTCTGAAATATATGATTCCACATTGTAGGCAGCGATACAGATGGAGAGAGTTGGTTTCATGTACTTATAGTTGATCTTTTTGGGAAAAAGAGGCTTGATATCTTATAAGATATTTGATGATATTTTTTGGAACAAAAATAGCGATCAAGTGAAATATAATGCCTTTTAGTCTATTTGGATAATATTGTATATATTGGAGACTTCTCCAGAATGCGATTATCTCTATTTTTAGACTATTTCTGCTACTCGTATTATTCGAGCGATGCCGATAATATATTCCAAAAAAATCAAGGTTAGAGAGCTTGGAATAAATTCATATCCTCATCCATAAATCATAATCCTCTGCTAAGGAGAGATGAATATTGAATAGTCAACTCTGATCAAGGATATCTCTACGAATCATAATAGAAGAATGTGCAAATTGGTTGGATCAGAGTAGCGTATTTTTAATCAGATCATTACTTTTTTTAGTTTTTACTTCATATTGCCTAGATCCGTTCTCATCAATATATATGAGATCTGTTCAGCATAATCAATACTCCCTATTCGTTTCAAGAAAATCTACTTGTTTCTTGAGTTTATCTGGATCACACCAGATATCATCATCATCGATGAATGCGATATACTCTCATCGAGAATGGCTGATTCCTCTATTTTTAGAAGCTGATCTCTCAAGATTGATGTCATTTTTGAGATAGTGGATTCGTGTATCAGATCATACAAGTTTCAATAGAGTCTTTTCTATATCAGAGGAGGATGCATCATTGATAATGATCAATTCAAAACTTGAAAGACTCTGCACTAAAACAGAGTCGATAGCTTGCTCTAGCCATATAGGATTACCATTATAGGTAGGCATGATTACTGAAACAAGTAGGCCACTACTCATAATAAAAATTATATTTTAATCCATCCATCTGGATAAAGGTCTCGAGTATCATAATCATATCCAGCAAACCATATCGATGGTATAGTTACTATTTTGTTTGGGTTTGGATCGAGCCACGCCCCCCACCAAGAGAAGGTACTATTCGCTATGATATGATGTCTACATTTGCTCATAAGACGAAGATCCTCATGATTCTGGGAAGCATCATTGAAGTCTATATAGTATTGTTCATATCCTGTTTTCATATTTTCCTTTGCCCAATCGATATCATCTGAAAATATAAAAAATACAGGATTCTCAACTCATAGAGCAATATATTCGATAGATTTCTGGTAATACTCTGCATTGCAGAGGCCATGGAGAGCTTGTGTAGCTGGCTTAGTATAGTCTCCCCGACGAATATGTAGACTTACAGCATTTACAGACTGTATTTTTTCGATCATTAGAGTATTCTTCGGAGAGGGTGGGATGATCACTTCAAAGTCATTATGGATCATATCTGCATATTCTCGAAAATATTTATCAGACTGGAAATATCCGTCAAGGTATATCCCATCAGGAAGGGAAAAAATCTGAGGATCAAATGGCTCAAAACCATTTTCTCGAAAATGATGCTTATTATACAGGGACGCTAGACTCTTGATTCTCTGAAGTATGAAATCAATATACTTATTCGACGAAGACCTCTCATACCATGGAAGATCTTTTTTTATAGTATAGTTCTTAACTATACTTAGTTTCTCGAGCGAATACTTATGAAGTTGATACGTATCAAAAGCTGATATATCAAGACCCAATTCAGTATTTTTTTTCAGCGAAAGTGCTCTTCCAAAAGCATATTGGAACATTTGATTTCAAAGGCCTCAATTAATTTTTGATATTATCATATAATTTTTGATATAAACCAAGATAAATGTATAGCAACATATCTTCGAAATATATAAAAATATTCCATGAGTGTTGATGCATATTTAAGAGAAATTTTAGTGAGCTCTATTCAGCTTTGATATCAAAATTTACATGATATGTTATTTCCTTGATAATTAATACTATTTATTTCTGGAAGATATAAAAATTTCTGGGACTCTTCAATCATCTTAAAATATATTGCATAGTCCATAGAGTATTTATTAGATTCATCCAGTCCATTTTCTATGATCCATTTTCTATTAAAAAACATATTTTGTAGACCAATAAGTGTACCATATCGAATAAGTGACCTCTTTGTGAATTCAAGTGTCTGAATTTTTCGTTTCTCAAAGATATTATCGTAAGACCAATAATTAATTGAATCACAGAAAACATTAAAACTCTCTGTTTTTATGAGACCATAGTTAGTAATATGATTCACATATCTATTTACCTTCTCGAGAATATTATCATATAAATAATCGTCACTACCAAGATATAAAACAAAATCTCAACTTGAACTCTCAAGTCAAATATTAAATCAATTTGATATTCATTTATCAATCTTTTGAATCCAATGAATTTTATCCGTGAGAAGCATATATTTCCTGATGATCTCATGAGATGAGTCACTTGATTTTCCATCGATCAAGATTATTTCATAGTTCAAGTAGTCTTGTCTTAAGATACTCCTAAGACATCATTCGAGAAATTGTCATCAATTATAATTTGGTATTATTATTGAGAATTTGTTGTTTATAGAATTCATAGGTATTTTGCAGTCATTCGGTAAGTGAAGTCCGATAGTTCCAACCTGTCTCCGTGAGACGCATAACATCGAGGAGCTTGCGAGGCATACCATCAGGCTTGCTCGTATCATAGATGATATCAGGATGATAGTCCATAATATCCATGAGTATATGAGTCAGTTCTGTGATAGAGATATCTTCACCAGTTCAGACATTGAGAAAATCAGTACCAGTATAGTGATCGAGGAGATAGAGTACTACCTCGGCAAGATCATCTACATAGAGAAATTCTCGACGAGCCGACCCAGTCCCCCAGACACCAAATGTAGCATCTCATGCGAGTTTCGCTGTATGCATCCGCTGTATCATAGCGGGGATCACATGTCCTCTCTCAGCATCAAAGTGATCTCCAGGACCATAGATATTGGTTGGCATACAAGAAATAAAACTCTTTTCAAATTGTTTAGATATATATTCACAGAGTCGCATTCCAGCAATTTTTGCTATAGCATATCACTCATTGGTAGGTTCTAGCTTACCTGTCATGAGATATTCTTCTTTCATCGGTTGTGGACACTCACGAGGGTAGATACAGCTACTCCCGAGGAATAAGAGTTTGGTCACACCAGAGAGATGTGCCCCCCAGATGAGGTTATTTTGGATCTCGAGATTCTCATAGAGGAACTCTGCCGGATAGGTCATATTGGCCTTGATACCTCAGACTTTTGCTGCAGAGACAATGACGTATTCAGGTCGAACAGTCGAATAGAATAGATTCACAACCTGCTTATCCGTGAGATCGAGTTCAGAGCGGGTTCGAGTGATAATATTCGTATATCCTTGATCCTGAAGACGCCTAACAATAGCTCATCCGACGAGACCAGTACTACCCGCTACATAGATTTTTGCATTCTTTTCCATTTTTAGACAGCGAGGAGTGTGAATAGTATCTGGATCTCTTCTTCCGTGTACTCTGGGCTATTACCAAAATAAAATCCCTGAGAATGTACGAGTTGAGCTGTCGTTTTTTTGTTGAGTTCTCCGTATGCCTCCTTCCAGAATATATGTTCTGTGATATCTCCTGATATAATTGGACGTATTTCTACTTCTGCTGCCTCAAATCTGACTTTATATTTTTCGAGTATCTCGAAACTCTTACATACAACAGAAATAGCAAAATTCGATACCTTTTCTATATGATCATGCTGTATTGGGTAGAAGTCAGGATTCGTATTTACTTTTTCGACAAATCGCTGGAAATTGGCCTCACGAATCGTCACGATCTCATCAATATATTGCATCTGATCTGATCCGATGAATCCGTTGATCTCATTGGGTCTGACATTGTACCCAAGAGTATAGAATGCATATTTCGCATAGAATCCTCCTACACCATACTTGGTACGGATTTCCTCCTGGATATCTGCAGGCAGATTGCGGTCCCAGCCATGAGCTCGTGTCATCACGAGATTGATATAGAGATCCCTATCATCAGTACAGACCATCCCTCACTCGATAGTAGACATATGATGTCCGATATAGGTAGAAAAAGTTGAAGCGAGTCCATAGTTTCCGAGCTTCTTCCCCTTGTATACTGTACCCATAGACTCACAGTTATCCTCGATGAGGAGGATATCATGAGATGCACAATACTCTGCAATCGCATCGATATTGTCGCAGAATCCGAGTACATTAGTTATGAAGAGTGCCTTGAGATTTTTGCCTTCGATAGACCGCTTGAAGCTATCAAGTGATACATTGAGTGTACCCAATTCGATATCGATAGGGATTGGAGTATATCCGAGTTGCATGAGGGGCATGGGATTGGTTGCCCAAGTGAGCGAAGAAAATCCTACTTGATCTCACTTTTGAAGACGCCCCGTATTGAGAAGTGATTGCAATAGAATGAGATTCGCAGAGCTCCCAGAGTTCACAAAAACACAATATTTTCGTCCTTGCCACTTTGCAAATTTTTCTTCGAACTCTCGGCAATACCGACCGATACTGAGTTGTTCTGGACGAGAGAGGAATTCACAGAGCTTGGCCCGTGTCTCCATCTCGTGGTAAAATGCTGATTTGATAAGCTGTATAGCCATAATTGCGTGTGAAAAATACAAGCAAAAGTATATGAAAAAAAACTCTCTTGTCACGAGAAAGTTTTTATACTTTTAATAATCTTCTCATATCTCTCACTCGCATCTCTATCATCTCATGGAGACTCGGGTCATCAATAGGAAAAAACCGAAGATCAGAGTGCTGAGTATCTCAGAGAGTTAGTCGTGACTCCTCATCAGAATTGAGCTGATAGAGATACGTTACTGGGATACAATGAGTACTAATATCTTCAAATGCAGAATTCTCAAAAATATCATCATAGACT
>JAYSSB010000009.1:0-2407 GCA_043720755.1 Candidatus Altimarinota bacterium
ACTCACTGGATAGAGTGTACGAGCTATAGAGAGGGAATAGAGAAATATAGAAAAGAGTGTTGAGATTCAGAAATTCTCCTTATGAGACCGAGTGAAGAGTACCTGGCTCGACGTATAGAGTCATGGAACCTCGATCTTGAGATACTTCCCAATACTCAGTTTCTCATCACTCGAGAAGAGTTTTCTCAGCAGTTTGAGAGGCCTCCTATTATGGAGACATTTTATCGATATATGCGAAAATCTCGCAATATCCTCATGGAAGATGATGGCAAGCCGGTAGGAGGAAAATGGAACTATGATCATGAAAATCGCAACTTCGATAAGACACACACCCCATCATGGTCGTGGAAACCGACTGATACGAGATATATAGATGAAGCAAAAAAGTATTTCAATACTGATATCGACTTCATACTTCCTGTGAGTCGAGAAGATGTACTGAAACTATTAAAATACTGGCTAGAGTATCATTCTCATGATTTTGGTCGACTCGAAGATGCGATGTATCAGGGCGATGATCTCGTCCATCACTCGTATATATCAGTCGCTATGAATTTTTGAGTACTCCATCCATCCGAAGTCATCGAGGCGGCGATCGGATGGCATATGCCACTATCGAGTCTCGAAGGATTTGTCAGACAGATACTTGGTTGGCGAGAGTATATGAGGCAGTTTTATCTGGCGTACTATGACGATATCTACGACCAGAATCATCTGGATCATAGATCTAGGCTTCCGAGAAAATGGTGGAACTATGAATGAGAAAAGAATGAGTGAGAAATCACTGGGATGAATTGTATAGATACTGTGGTAAAGCGAGTCCAGCAGATGAACTACTCCCATCATATCGAGAGGCTCATGATCATCGGGAATTATACATTTCTCATGGGATATGATCCGCTCGAGGTCAATACTTGGTTCTATGAGATGTATACTGACGCGTTCGAGTGGGTTGTCACACCCAATGTGATGGCGATGAGTCAGTACTCAGACTGAGGTCGTCTCGCGACTAAGCCCTATATCTCAGGTGGCAACTATATCGATAAGATGAGTGACTACTGCAAGTGATGTCAGTACAGTATAAAAGAGAAAACTTGTCCGATGACACATCTCTATTGGGACTTTGTAGATAGAAATAAAGAACTCTTCTCCTCTGGGCGGACTCCGTATATCCTCTCGACTCTTGCGAAGGTGGATATCGAGAAGGTGAGAGAGGCAAAAAAGAAATTTATCTCTAAGATTACCCCTGATGCGTAAACCCTGGAATCTCCCATCCTATCCTACCTACTCACTTCTCACAGAAAATACGAGTGAGAAAAATTCTCAAATTGGGATGTTTTCAGAGAACTCAAAAAATATGAATGTGATGACGTACGTGATACCTGTCAGTATGAATCCCAAGCACTATATCATAGCCCTCTATCATGATACGCAGTCACTCGAGAACTGGCAGAGTACTCATAGGGGCATACTCCAGATCCTCTCACCAGATCACTCATCACTTGTGCGAGTCCTCGGGAAGAAATCCTGAAAAAACTATGATAAGATGACATATCTGAGGAAAAAGTGACTCCTCACGATAGATGATCATCTCACGTGACTCGCCTGATATATCGAACTCGAAGAGATCGAGAAGCTCGCAGATCATGGATGAGATCACGAGCTCTATCTCTGTCGAGTCGTCTTATCTCGGAGTTATCATGAGAGAGTACTCACGACTGGGATATTGGTGGACGAGGGAGTGATATTATAGGAAGTATATTTTATTATTTTTATTTTATGCACAATATATCTATCAAATTATCAGTATTATTTTTTCTCTCTATCGGATCTTTGCTTACCGCTCTTATCATATTCCCTCGTGATGTCTCTGCTACCGGGAAGAGCTACTATGTATCGATAAAAGGTAACGATGATAATGATGGACTCTCTCTCGATTGAGCATTTCGTCATATCGGACAATGTATATGGGTAGTGCGAGCGGGAGAGAGCTGTCTCGTCGATGATGGGATATATAGAGAACATGATCTCGATACTCAGGTATCTGGGACGAGAGAAGATCCTATCACGGTCAGAGCGATCCATAGACACAAGGCTATCGTCATAGCCAACGCTTCAAAACCCGCATGGACAGGATTCGGCATCAATGGTACACCCGAGAAAAACAAGCAATATATCACGATCGATGGATTCGAAGTGAAAAAAGCAAACTATACAGGTATGAGCACCAGATATGCTGATCACATCATATTTATCCATAATATCTCCCACGATAATGGTGGTGGAGGTATCGAGACAAACCAATCAGACTATATCACTATCCGAGGCAATACTATCTATAGAAATGCATTCACGAGTCCATATGGTGAGAGCGGTATCAGTCTCTATCAGCAGAGAGCTAGTGATA
>JAYSSB010000010.1:0-2394 GCA_043720755.1 Candidatus Altimarinota bacterium
GGAGAAAAACTTGCTAAATTCGAAAGTAAACGAGATGATATCGACTACAAAATATGAAAGCATCAACTCTATACTTATCAAAAAATTTCTAAAGATCTCACATCTGATCTCAATCATGCTAAAAATATGAGATGAGAATCTCTCAGTATAGAAAATAAAAATAAATTGGCAGACCAATTTATGGAGATATATGAAAGAGAGATCACTCTTATTCTCTGAAATGCAAGTATCAATTCATTTCAACGAATTGCTGAATTTTCTCGGATGAGATGAGATTTTTTTGCTAGTCAACAGATCTATGTATTATCCTATAATAGAGATCTAGCTACTACCAATGAAAGCCCTGATCAGACTCCTGACAAAGATATCCAAAAAGAAATCGATCTCGAAGAAGTAGAATTCGATAAAATACGTCAAGAGAGACTCGCTATAGATGCCGATATCCAAAATATTCAAGAAGAGTACCATACGGCACAACAAGAACTTGTGATAGATGCAAGTCATCAAGATGCCCTCAATGAGATCCATGCAAGAGAATCTGAAGATCCCATACAAAAACTATATACAGACACTCATGAAAATAATCCTTGAGATCCAGAGTCACTATCGCAGATGTCAGTATGATCCGTACAATTATTTGACTGTTGAGATGACAAGTGAGTGACTTGTACTGCTGTTTCGGGTGGAGATTTTGTGCTCCAGTTTCCAGATTGTCCAGGTATCTATATAGATGCCAATTGAGATCCCAAAGTAGCAGAAAAAGAGATAGCGTTTTTCCAAGAAGTTGCTGAGACACCACTCGTACGGAGACTCCTCAATATGGAGACTGATCAGTTCGATCTATTTCGAGATAGAGTCCAGTCAAAATATGATCCACTCGGTCGAACGAGAAATCATCCTGAACAACTCATCAAGATCATGCTCGAGGCGATACTCTCAGTTGCACTCGCAGGAAAGGATCAGCTCTGAGAATGAGTCAATAGTATCCCTCGTGGGATATTTTCGAGTCCCAATATACCACTCGATATGATCCAGACTGCTATGAGATATGCGAGTAACTCTCAGAAACTGATGATGTCCTATGCACTCGCTGAGCAATGAGTTTTTGATATCGATTCTCGAAAATTCTCTCCAGAGATCATATCACGTATATAGTTTTGCGAAATACATAGTTCTCTCTATAATTCGACTCAATACTACTTGACTCGGATTTTTTATGACTACTTTTCTAGATTTTGCATTTACTCTCGATGCTACTGACGGACTCGCTCGAGCAGGGACTATCACGACGCCTCATGGAGTGATACATACCCCGATATTTATGCCAGTCGGTACTCGCTCAGCGGTGAAGGGAGCGACGATCGATCAGATACGAGAGATCGGATCAGAGATCATGCTCGTGAACAACTATCATAGCTATCTCCGTCCTGGTTGTGATGTGGTCGAGGCACTTGGTGGACTTCACCAGTTCATGGATGTAGATATTCCGATACTCACTGATTCTGGAGGATTCCAGGTATTCTCTCTCGGACTCGGTATGCAGAATACGAGTGGAGAGAAACTCGCCAAGATCACTGAAGAGTGAGTCAACTTCCGCTCATATCTCGATGGATCCAAGCACTTTTTCTCAGCTGAGAATGTCATGGATATGCAGTGTGCACTGGGAGCTGATATCATCATGGCGTTCGATGAGTGTGCACCAGGTGGCTCGACGCATGAGTATGCCCGTCAGGCGATGGAGCGGACACATCGATGGGCTATCAGGTCGCAGGCACAGTGGATAGAGAATGAAGTAAAAAGAAAACTCGATGGTCGTCATCCTCAGGCACTATTTGCTATCATCCAGTGAGTTGTCTATGATGATCTGCGGGCCGAGTCATGTGAATTTATCAAAAGTCTCGATACTCCAGGAATCGCAATCGGATGACTCTCAGTTGGAGAGAGCAAAGAGGATATGTACCGTATCCTCGATGTTCTCGCACCAATATTGCCTCCCGACAAACCTCACTACCTCATGGGAGTCGGGACACCTGAGGACCTGGTCGAATGAATAGCAAGAGGGATCGATATGATGGATTGTGTCCTCCCGACTCGTATCGGTCGACATGGAGAGGCTTTCAGTTCATACGGTAATCTAAAAATCTGAGGCGAGAAATACAAGTTCTCATCTGAGAAGATCCCGATGCTCACAGGTTTTGAGACAGGAGTATCAAAGAGATACTCACTCGGATATCTGCGTCATCTCATCAATGTATGAGAGGCAACTGGCGGAGTACTCCTCTCCTTACACAACCTCGAATACCTCCTCCTCATAGCAAAAAAATCCCGACAAGCCATACTTGCAGGGAAATTTGCCGAATTCAGAGCCGAATTCTGGAGCGTGTATCCGAAGAA
>JAYSSB010000011.1:0-6689 GCA_043720755.1 Candidatus Altimarinota bacterium
CAACGATGATCGTACGATCATCGAACTCCCAGGACTCATCGAGGTACAACTCGATAGCTATGCTGACTTTCTCAAGGTACGTCTCGATAAGGCGTTCAATGAGGTATTCCCGATCGAGGACTTTTCCGGTGAGAAGATCGCAGTATACTACAAGTGATACTCACTCGAAGAGCCCAAGTACTCAGTATCAGATTGTAAACGAAAAAACCTCAACTACGAAGCTCCTCTCAAAGCCAGATTCGAGATGCTCAATAAGCAATCTGGCGAGATCAAGGAACAGGATGTCTACCTCGGTGGTATCCCTCTTATGACGGAGATGGGGACATTTATTGTCAATGGTATCGAGCGCGTTATCGTCAACCAGATCATCCGTTCAACTGGTATGTTCTTCACCCCAGATCAGAAGAATCCAGGACTCTTTGCTATGAAAGTCATCCCTCAGCGTGGATCATGGTTCGAGATCGAGATCGAGAAACGAGGAGTCATCAATGTCAAAATCGACAAAAAACGTAAAATCCCAATCACAGTACTCCTCAGAGCGTGGGGATATGAGTCTGATGCTGATATATTGAACGAGTTCAAGGGGGAAGACGAGTGGATTACCAAGCATATCTCTCTCACCCTCGAGAAAGACAAGACCAAAACTCGACTCGAAGCTCTCTATACTATCTACAAGCTCCTTCGTCCAGGGGATCTCGGTACTGATGAGCGAGTTGAGCAACTGTTTCAGTCGACATTTTATGATGCCAAAAAATTCGAACTTGGACCAGTCGCTCGTATCAAGATCAACCGAAAACTCTCAAAACACTTCGCAGACCACAAAAAAGCGGCTAATGTAGAAGAAAAAGAGCAGTTCCTCATCCGTGAAGATATCATGGACGGAATCAAGTATCTCCTCTCACTCTGTGATGGACGACCAGGATATCATATCGATGATATCGATCATCTCGAGAACCGTCGTGTCAGATCAGTCGGAGAACTCGTCTATGACAAGGTCAAGGTCGGTCTCGCTCGTATGGAGAAGATCGCCAAGGATCGTATGACGATCATCGCTGATCTCGAAGAGGCGGTACCAGGATCATTCATCAACTCACGTCCTATGATCGCTGTGATGAGAGAGTTCTTCGGAACGAATCAGCTCTCACAGTTCATGGATCAGTCCAACCCACTCTCTGAGCTCGCCCACAAGCGTCGTGTCACAGCACTCGGAGTCGGAGGACTCACTCGTGAGAGAGCCTCATTCGAGGTACGTGATGTCCATCCTACTCAGTACGGACGTATATGTCCGATTGCTACTCCAGAAGGACCAAATATCGGTCTCGTGCTTCATTTTGCATCATATGCTCGTGTAGACAAATACGGATTCATCACGACTCCGTTCCGAGAGATACAACACGAGGTCAAGATCAATGAGGCAGAACTCCTCAATCGTATCACTCTCAACGATATCGTAGATACCAAGGGCAAGATCATCGTTCCAGAAAAAACCCTCATCACACCAGCAGTCGCCGTAGATATCATCAAGCACATCAAAACTCCAACTATCGAAGTTCGAGGATTTGTCACTGATGCATATACATACTTTGATGCATATGAAGAGCGTGAACTTGTCATCACTGAGGCAAATACAGCAGTAGATGCATTCGGGAACTTTACAGAGACTCGACTCTCTGCCCGCAAGGCGTCTGAAGCAACGATCTCTCATGTCCGCCAAGTTACACATATCGATGTATCTCCCAAGCAGCTCATGAGTGAGACGACAACGCTCATCCCGTTCCTCGAACATGATGATGCGACTCGTGCCGAGATGGGAACGAACATGATGCGACAGGCAGTGCCATCTATCCGAGCTGAGGCTCCGATCGTCGGTACAGGTATGGAGCGTATGATCGCTGAGGGATCAGGATATGTCGTGAAGGCACTTGATGATGGAGAGGTACTCGGAGTCGATGCTAAGCATATCACAGTACTCTATGCAACTGGCAAAAAGGTCACATACGGACTGCGTACTTTTGAAAGGTCGAACCACGATATGCTCATCCACCAATGGGCTCGTGTACACAGTGGAGACAAGTTCATCCGTGGACAGATCCTCGCTGATGGTCAGGCTATCGACAACGGAGAGCTCGCTGTCGGACGCAATCTCACGGTCGCCTATATGCCATGGGAGGGATACAACTATGAGGATGCGATCATCATCTCGGAGAAGGTCATGCAAGATGACTACTTCACGTCAGTGCATATCAACGAATATACGATGGATGTCCGCGAGACCAAGCTCGGTCCTGAGCAGACTACCAATGATATCCCCAATATTTCAGGAGCCAAGCTCCAAGATATCGATATCGATGGACTCGTACGTGTCGGTGCCTATGTGCGAGCTGGAGATATCCTCGTCGGTAAGGTCACACCCAAGGGTGAGGTCGAGCTCTCTCCAGAAGAGAGACTGCTCAGGGCCATATTCGGAGACAAGTCCAAGGATGTGAAGGATTCATCGCTCATCCTCCCATCAGGTTCAGGATGAAAGGTAATCGCCGTACATACTCTCCGTCGTGAGGATGGAGACAATCTCCCAACTGGAGTATTCAAGCAAGTCAAGGTCTACGTCGCTCAAACTCGTAAGATCGAGGTCGGAGATAAGATGGCAGGTCGACATGGAAACAAGGGTATCGTCTCTCGTATCGTCCCAGTCGCTGATATGCCGTTCATGGAAGATGGTACTCCAGTCGATATCATACTCAATCCACTCGGTGTACTCTCTCGTATGAATATCGGACAAGTCCTCGAGACGCATCTCGGTGGTGCAGCTCGCAAGCTCGGTATCAAGGTCGCAACTCCGATCCTCAACGGTCTCACAACAGAGCAGATCTCTGCTCTCATGGTTGAGGCTGGTATCCCAGCTGATGGCAAGGTCCAACTCTACAACGGTAAAACTGGAGAAAAGTTCAAAGAGCGAACAATGGTCGGAGTCAAGTATATGCTCAAGCTCCATCATCTCGTCGAAGACAAGATCCATGCTCGTTCGGTCGGTCCATACTCTATGGTCACACAGCAACCACTTGGAGGAAAGGCTCAAAACGGTGGACAGCGACTTGGAGAGATGGAAGTATGGGCTCTACAGGGATATGGTGCTGCCAATATCCTCCAAGAGATGCTCACAGTCAAGTCAGATGATATCAATGGTCGTACCCAACTCTACGAAGCAATCGTGAAAGGAAAACGTATCAAACGTCCAAATGTACCAGAGTCTTTCAATGTCCTCTTGCGTGAGCTCCAAGCACTCAATCTCAATATCGATCTCCTCTCCGGAGAAGAGGTCGCAGAGTTCGAGCAAGTGATGAAAGACCGATACGAAGAACTCGAGAAACTCGATGGACAATTCGATATCGAGATCGACATCCCAGAGCCAACAGAGATCGTATCTGAAGATGCTCCAGTCAGTGGATCGATCATCGAAGACGACAAAGAATAATAAGCAGAGATACTAAATAGTAGAAAAACATCCCAACACTTCCTTCGTATGGTTTTATCCAAGAGAAAGAGAATATACTTCTCCTTATGAACTCTTCCGTCTAGGCGGATACGAAGGGCTAGAGTGAATTTGGTTCATACAACCTAAATTCTAATACCTAATACCTACAACTTATGTTCCCAATGACAAAAGATCTCGAAAACTTCCTCAATGATAAGATTACTGACTACTCTCAGATCGGTAAACACGCTGGAAAACGAGACATCACTCAGTGAAAATCTCTCGACAATCTCAGAGCTATCTCTGTCGGACTCTCTGACAAGGATGATATCCGAGCCCTCTCCTATGGAGAAGTACTCATCTCGGAAACTATCAACTACCGTACACAACGCCCTGAGCGAGGTGGACTTTTCTGTGAGCAGATTTTTGGCCCACGCAAGAACTATGAGTGTGCCTGCGGCAAATACAAGCGTATCCGCTACAAGGGAGTCGTGTGTGAGCGATGTGGAGTCGAAGTCACGACCTCGCAAGTTCGTCGTCAGCGAACGGGTCATATCGAGCTCGCCGCTCCGGTCGCCCATATCTGGTATCTCAAGTCAGTCCCATCTCGTATCGGACTCATGCTTGATATCTCAGTGAAGAAACTCGAGCAAGTCATATATTTTGCCTCGTATATCGTCACTGATGTCTATGAGGACAAGCGAGAAGAGGCAATCTCTGAACTCGAAAATGCGTACAAAAATCAAAAGATCAATGTACAAAAAGATCTCCAACATGTGATGAATGAGCTCACACTCAAGCTCGAAGCTAAGGAAATCTCTAAAAAAGAATTCCATGAGCTCGAGATGATGCATATGAACAAGCTCGATCAGCTCGATGCCGAGTACAACAAGCTCAAGGATCTCCTCAAGGTTATCCGTGAGGCTGAGGTCATCGGAGAGCTCGACTATCGTATTATCTATGAGAAGTTCCCTCATGTGTTCAAGGGTGGAACTGGTGCTGAGTTCCTCAAGCTCCTTCTCGAGCGTATCGATCTCAAGACATTCATCGCTCGTGAGCAGGCAGAACTCAAGATCTCTCCAAAGAGTAAACACAAAAAGATCCTTCAGAAACTCAAACTCGCATCATCACTCTTTAAGAGTGGACAGAGACCTGAGAATTTTATCCTCTCGGCTCTCCAGATTCTCCCTCCAGATCTGCGTCCTATGATCCAGCTCGATGGTGGACGATTTGCCTCGTCAGATCTCAACGATCTCTATCGCCGTGTTATCAACCGCAACAACCGTCTCCGCAAGCTCTCAGAACTCGGTGCTCCAGATGTCATCCTCAAAAATGAAAAACGAATGCTCCAAGAAGCGGTCGATACTCTCCTCAATGGAGATGTCAGATCGAACCGTCCTGGGTATACGACAGCGAGCAAAAAGAAACTCAAATCACTCTCAGATGTCCTCAAAGGAAAGCAGGGCCGATTTCGTCAAAATCTCCTCGGTAAACGAGTTGACTATTCTGGTCGATCGGTGATCATCGTTGGGCCTGAGCTCAAGATGAACGAATGTGGTCTCCCAAAGACGATGGCACTCACTCTATTCAAGCCGTTTGTCATCGGACATCTCATCGCTATGGAGCATGCCTACAACGTCAAACATGCAGAGAAGATCATCGAAGAGAAGACCAAAGAAGTCTGGGATGCTCTCGATATAGTCATCCAGGGCAAATATGTCCTCCTCAATCGAGCACCAACTCTCCATCGTCTCGGTATCCAAGCATTTCGTCCAGTACTCATCGGTGGTAAGGCGATCCGTCTGCATCCTCTCTGTTGTACAGCGTTCAATGCTGACTTCGACGGAGACCAGATGGCAGTCCACCTCCCACTCACGATCGAGGCCCAGTTCGAGGCGTCTAACCTCATGGTCACGTCGAAGAATATGCTCAATCCGTCCAACGGAGAACCGATCGTAGCACCTTCACAGGATATGATCCTCGGGTGTTATTATCTGACTAAGATTGATACTGGAGAGTCGAAGTTGGTATTTGCCTCGGGAGATGATGCACTCGCTGCCTATGAGAACGAGGTTATCACACTCCATACTCCAGTCAAGATACGAGTTGAGGGTCAACTGATCGATACGACATACGGACGCTTTCTTTTCAACGAGATACTCCCAGATTCACTCAGATTCGTCAACGAGACCGTTGGTAAAAATGCTGCAAAAAAAATCCTGGCCAGGTCGTTTGACCTCCTCGGCGGAGAGGCAACTGCCTATCTCGCTGATGCGATCAAAAATCTCGGATTCAAGTATGCAACGCTCTCAGGACTTACGGTATCGGCTTTTGATATGATCATCCCAGAGGAGAAATACGTGTTCGTCGCAGAAGGAGAAGAAAAAATCAAAGAAATCCAAAAGGCCCATTGGCATGGTCTCGTCACTGATAATGAGAGATATCTCCAGTCACTCCAGGTATGGAGTGCGGTCAAGTCTCGTATCGAGAAGGAGATGAAACGCAACTTTGATCCAAAAAATCCAATCTACAATCTCATCGACTCAGGAGCTCGAGGAAACTGGGGAAATGTCACACAGCTCTGTGGTATGAAGGGTCTCGTAGTCTCGCCAACCGGTAAGACGATCGAACTCCCGATCAAATCCAATCTCAAAGAAGGATTCACAACTCTCGAATACTTCATCGCGACACACGGTGGACGAAAAGGAAAAGCTGATACCGCTCTCAAAACAGCTCAGTCAGGATATCTCACTCGACGACTTGTCGATGCTGCACAAAATGTCCTCACTCGAGAAGAAGATTGTGGAACGATTCATTTCGAGACATTTGATCGCAATGAAGAAAAATCACTCTTTGGAGATACATTTGAAAACAAGATATTCGGTAAGTTCACGGCTCGTGATGTGATCGGATCAGATAAAAAAGTCATCGCTCCAGCAGGAACTCTCATCAACAAGATAGTACTCGCAGATATCGTAGAATCTGGTGCTACATCAGTCGCTGTGAGATCTATCCTCACGTGTGAGACAGAGGAAGGAGTATGTCAGAAGTGTTATGGACTCGATCTCGCTACGTCGAATCTGGTCACGATCGGTACTCCAGTCGGTATCATCGCGGCCCAGTCTATCGGAGAACCAGGAACACAGCTCACGATGAGAACATTCCACTCGGGAGGTGTGGCGTCAGCAGGAGTCGATATCACGGCAGGTCTCTCTCG
>JAYSSB010000012.1:0-6682 GCA_043720755.1 Candidatus Altimarinota bacterium
GTTTTTGGTTTTTGGTTTTTGGTTTTTGGTATCATTATCGTGTACTCGTTTCATTTTTGGCTTTCTATCAAACCATCAAACCATCAAACCATCAAACTATAGATATCCTCGCTCGAATTATTATCCAGTATCAGTATCTCTGTATTTTCATAGGTCTGATCGAGACAGCTTTCGAGTGTTTTCCTGAGATATTCTCACGGATTATAGGCGACGATGAGGATGGATATGAGGGGATTATTTCACATGATTTTGTATGAATTCTTGTATATTTTTTTGGAATTTTCTTTTCGAGAATTTTTCTGTGTGTTCTCGGATTTTATCTCTATCCCAGTTCATAGTCTCGAATCTGTCTATTGCCTGATTCAAAGCCTCTGGAGTCTGCGGAGAGAAAAATAACCCAGTCACGCCATCGACCACCGTCTCGAGTGCACCACCATCGCCATAGGCGATCACAGGAGTTCCCATTGCCATAGCCTCGATCGGAACAAGTCAGAAGTCTTCGAAAGGAGGAAAAATAAATGCCTTCGCTCATTTCATCAGTTCATCTTTCTCTTCGTTTGATACTCGATATTTCCATTCGATATTGGCTTTGGATTTTGCTCGTAATTCTCTGAATAGGGGAGTATCGGTCGCTGTGCAGAGGACGAGTCTGCGACCATTCGTATTGAATGCATCGACGAGCAGATCAAATCGCTTATATGGGATACAGCGACCAACTCCAATGTAGTAATCTCAATTTTTTCATGCTGTTGGCATCACTGGGATATTTACTCCAGGATATATCACTTCACTTTCTCTATTGTAGTATTTCTTGATTCTTGCTTGTGTATTCTCCGAGTTCGCGATAAAAAAATCCACCTGCTGAGCTGCCGCATAATCGAGTCGCCTCAGCCAACCGATCAATCTATCGAGGACGAATCGGGCAACAGGATTGAGAAATCAGAACTCCATCATATTCCGATATTCCTCATAATGACTCCAATAGTAACGAGTCGGGGTGTGACAATAACAAAAATGGAGTGTATTTGCTCATCTTTTTCTATATCCAGCATTCTTGGCCTCGGCACTACTCGATGAGATCACGATATCATATCCTGATAGGTCAAAACTCCTGAAAGCCCACGGACGCAATATCCCAGCGAGCTTGTGTCGACGGTTCAAAAATGGTACTCTCTGTAACCAGCTCGTATATACGTTTCTTCACTCGAGCATCGGATGATCCATATAGCAGACACTTGTATAGATATCTGCCTTAGGATAGAGTTCGAGGAGATGGGAGATCACGAGCTCAGCTCATCCGAAGTCGATGAGCCAGTCACAGATGATGGCGATGCGAGGATTATTCATTTAAATTTTCTAGTAAAAATAACTATTTTTTATTTACTATAATATTTTCGATTCATACAATCGCCATCAGAAGAATTCCAACTCAAACCGAAATAGTATATATAATTGCGTATTCAAATGATATATACTCGTAGATCAATATTCCCGTAGTAAGGATAAATCAGGATGAGAGTAATAAGGGGAATAATAAGTTAGTTCATTTCATAGTGTGAAAAATTAAGAATGTTTAAATTTTATCTTTTTTCCTCATTTTTTCCAGTTTTCTTTTATTTTGATTTTCAGGATGAAAGCTTTATACTTTATGTATGAAAGAAAAACCAGAGCAAAATCCTCAGTCTTCGCCAGCTCAGATACCTCCTTTGCAAAGGAGCTCGCCCAAGATCGCCATCCTCCATGATGCATTCCTCTATCGTGGTGGAGGAGAGAGACTCGTGACGCTCATGGCACAATCACTCGGTGCAGATCTCATATCTGGATTTTTTTCTACTGGGAGTTTTGATCCTCGAGAACTCGGATTCACAGGGAATATGATCTCACTCGGTCGGCCTGTTTTTGCCAAGTGACTCCGTCATGCAATGCTCAAGTCCCGATTCCTCTACAAAACCAAATTCCTGAACGAGTATGATATCGTGATATTCTCAGGGAATTGTCTCGATGCAGTCGCTAGTGTCGGAGCAAATACACAGAAAATCTACTATTGTCACACACCTCCGAGGTATATCTTTGACTTTCGTGAACGATATATGTCCAGATTCCCGAGATGGCTCCATAGGATCGCTGATATGATACTTGATCGTGAGGCTCGATCATATACGGGGCAACTTGCCGAGATGGATCAGATATATACCAATTCACAGAATGTACATGATAGACTTCTCACGTACTGTGGATATGAGAGTGAGATCGTCTATCCGCCGACGGATACTGCCTTCTTTACTCCATGAGACTCTGCTCTTCCTGTAGATGTTCCATTTGCCGCTTGAGAGTATTATTACTCGTGGGCCAGACTCTCGCCTCCCAAGCGAGTAGATCTCATTATTGATACATTTCTCCAGATCCCAGATCAGCATCTCATATTCAGCTATGGGGCCAATGATCCTATGAGGCATACGCTCCTCCAACAGATAGAGTGACACAAAAATATCCATGCGATCCAGGCACCAGATGATACACTCCTCCTCTCGCTCATCAGATGAGCCACTGCGACGATCTATATCCCGGTGGATGAGGACTTCGGTATGTCACCCGTGGAGAGTATGGCGTGTGGGACTCCAGTGATCGGGGTGGATGAGGGTGGATTGCGTGAGACAATAGTACAAAATGAGACAGGGAAGCTCATACAGATACCAGACTCAGAGTCAGGGATCCAGAGTCTGAAACAAGTCATCCAAAATACTAAAAAAGAAGAATGGGAATCTATGTCAGATGATTGTATCATGCGGGCTCATGATTTTTCACTTGACGCATTCCAGAAATCACTAAAATCACTTCTATGACTCTAAGTACTCAGATCTAAATCCTAAATATTCAAATCTATGACTCGACTCGCCATAACCTCTATGTACGCCAATCCGGTCCACCCTGGACATATCGAGTGTCTCGAACTCTCTCTCGAGCACGCTGACGAACTCTGGGTCATCGTCAACAATGATCGACAAGCGGAGATGAAGCGATGAGTCAAGTCATTCCAAGACGAACAATTCCGTATGGCTGTAGTAGAGTCACTCAAGCCTGTGAGTCGAGTTTTTCTCTCAGTCGATCAGGATGGGAGCGTCTGCGAGAGTCTGCGTATGGTGATAGCTGAGGCCAAAAAATCTGGAAAATACTCAGAAATCATCTTCACGAAGTGAGGAGATCGGTTTGCCTCTGAGATCCCTGAGGCCGTCCTGTTGCGGAGCGAGTGAGTCCGCATCGTCGATGGACTCGGAGCCAAGACTCACAACTCGTCTGATCTCGTGAACAAGCTCCGTAATAAAGCTGATGAAAAAGAGCTCGAGCAAAAAATCGAAGAGCTCCCAAAAAATCTCACCGAAGGGCACTACCTCGAAATCGGAAATAGACCATGGGGGATCTACTATGTGCTCGAAGATAGCCCGCTCTACAAAGTGAAGAAACTCATCGTCAATCCAGGGAAAAGGCTCTCACTCCAGTCACATACCAGACGTAGTGAACACTGGACAGTAGTCTCTGGGGTCGCGACGATCGATATCCGCCATCCTGATTTCCAGGAGATCGAGCAGATCCGTATGCTCCGTCCCAATGAGGGGTGTCACATACCAGTACATCATCTCCATCGACTTGCCAATACTGGGACTGAGCCACTCGTGATCGTCGAGGTGCAGTGCGGCGACTATACCTGAGAAGATGATATCAAGCGGTATGATGATGACTTTGGACGCAAATAATACTCTATGCAATTCCTCTGACTCGACATCTACAGCGGGCGATATAGCGAGTTTTTCGATACCCTAAAAAATCCGATAAAAAAAACTCTCATATTCACGCCCAATCCTGAGATACTCGTTCGAGCTCACTCGGATGTCGAGTTTCTCGATATACTCAAACAGGCTACCTACAATACTCCAGATGCCAACTGACTCTATGTGGGATCTCTGATGCAGGAGGGGACTGGATTTTGGTATGCATGTCTCATGCTCATATTTACCAAAAAAAAACTCCAAAGAGACTATGGCGATCTCATCAAGGGAAGTGATCTCACTCGAGATCTCTTTGTGTATGCAGAGCTCTCAGGTAAGCGAGTACTGATGATCGACAACTATCGGATCACGACTCCGACCAATGCGTTCGAGATAGAGAAGATGCGGATACAATCGGATCTCCCGAGTCTGTTGAGAACGAGATTCCCGAACCTGAGTATCACTCTGATATTTGACTGAGAAAAGACGCCTGATCAGATTGCAGAGCTCATCACCGCGAGTAGCATCTCATATGTATTCTCGTGTATCGGCATGAAAACCCAAGAGCAGCGACTCATCGAGATATTTGCTCATTTGCCTTTGGAACAGAGAGTTGTCGGACTCGGAGTTGGTGCATCGATCGACTTCCTCCTTGGACTGCAAAAACGGGCTCCAATATTTTTCCAAAAAATGGGTTTCGAGTGGCTCTATCGTCTCATGATGGAGCCTCGCAAGAGATGGAGGCGTATCTATACGGCTGTCGTGGAGTTCCCGAGGATGATACAAAATACCTCCAAATAGTTCGGAGGTATTTTTGTGTGATTATCTTTCATCTTTCATGAATATGAGTCCTTCGAGGGAGAATTTTTTCCCTCCGACCCAGACACCTGGTACCTTGAAGTCATCTTCTCCTTCGAAAAATCCTCTATTCTCTCTCGTGAGGCCATCAGCGACGAGAAGTTTGAGCTTTCTCATCACACCCATACGCTCCATCACATCATATACTCGGTTGACTCCATCTGTATAGCGAGTATCAGTCATACGAGCGATCTCCTCGATACGGACTCCTGTGATATCGTAGTCCCCATCTTCTCTCTTTCGTATTGTACATCTTTTCGGATCATTTTGTCTCTTGAGATCATAGTATCTCGGAATATCTGGTCATCTCAGATTGGTAGCTATGGCATCAGGATCTTGGATGATCCCATCTTCATCCTCGACGAGGATGAGTTCATCCTCTCTCGTATCAGGGATACGCCTGAGGAGGAGATCACGGAGCTCATCGATACGGATATAGGCACCGGCTGATATCGTGAGATCGACTTTTTTGCTCGTTGATTTTTCAAAAATCCGAACCATCTCTTCGAGTTGTTCTGGATCTACGAGCTCTGCTTTGGAAAATACGATGAGTTCTTCTTTATCTGCCATAGATTCATTCCAGTTCTCGAGTTCTCGGCGTATGACTCGGTAGTTTTCTATCATCGCCTCTTCTCCCCGAGTCGCATCGAGGAGATGGATAATGATGCGACATCGGTCGATATGCTTGAGAAACTGGAATCCGAGTCATTTACCTTCACTTGCTCACTCGATGAGTCCTGGGACATCCTCGATCACGAGAGATCGATCTCTCCACTCCATCACTCCCAGATTCGGTATGAGCGTCGTGAACGCATAGGCGGCGATCTTTGGTTTTACATTCGTGATTGATTGGATGACCGTAGATTTACCAGCGTTTGGGAGACCGACGAGCCCGACATCTGCTACGAGCTTGAGTTCCATCTTGACCTCTCGGATATCGCCTACGTCTCCGAGCTCCGCAAAATTCGGAGCCTGACGAGTACTCGAGGGGAAGTGAGCATTGCCAAATCCGCCCTTGCCACCCTCACATATCTGAAACTTCTGTCCAGGAATCGAGAGATCGCATATCACGACACCAGTTGTGACGTCAGTCACGATCGTACCGACTGGTACCTCGAGTGTGAGTACTGGACCAGTTGCTCCGTGACATTCTTGGGTTCCTCATTTTTCTCCATCTTCGGCGGAGATGACCTTCTGATGGCGATACTTCCCGAGAGTGGTCTCGTGTGTAGTAGCGACGAGGACAATATGCCCACCATCTCCACCATCTCCACCAAATGGTCCTCCTTTCGGGATATATTTTTCACGACGCCATGAGATGATCCCGTCGCCTCCTTTTCCTGCTTTGAGTGTGAGTTTGACTTCATCGATGAACATATTTTAGAACTTATATTTTAGAATCTGATAACTAAGAAATATCTTAGTTATATCGTAGTGTCGAGACTATACAAAAAAAAGAGAAAAAAGCAAAAAAGAGAGATATTTTCTTGACTTTGTTCGTATTTTCTATATTTTGTCGCTCCGTTCATTTTGGTATCGTATATTCGATTGCCATGGTGGCGGTCGAGATAGGGATACTGTATTTCAGAGGAGGCAGCAATGCCAGATAATAATAAGTCAATTTCAGCTTCAGCTAGTTCAAATACAGAATCAGCTAATATGCCAAATTGGAATCCTAGAGAGGATTATGTTTATCCCAGAACCACTTGGATAGATCAAAGTCCGCCAGGATTTGCTACAGCAACATCTAATATCCTCACTTTCCCCCGTGCTACGGCACAGTGAGAATATAGGGTTCTCTATCTCGTCAAAAGGGCCTCTCGTAGGCTCTTTTTTCTTTCTCCTGTCTTTCCCATGACAAAAAACTTGCAAATATAGAATTTTCTATATAATCTACATATTCGGATTCTAGATTGTATATCAGATCCCAAATTCTAATTCTTTTAAGTTCTCTACTATGGCAAAAGGAAAGCGTACATACCAAGTCGGTAAATCATCAGAAGGAGGACGCAGTGACTACGTCTATGCTGTCAACAAAAAAAATCTCCCAGCAGGAGAAA
>JAYSSB010000013.1:0-2361 GCA_043720755.1 Candidatus Altimarinota bacterium
ATATTTCTCAGAGTTTCCATCCATCATCTTCATGAATCCCCAGATCATCTCTTCTTCAGATAATTCTGATCCAGCTTCATTTCCGAGGATGACTTTACTTTTTTCTCGAGCCTTGATCTTCATATCGGTGAGTGCCTGACCATGGAATCCACAAGAGGTGAGGAGTCAATTGATGAATGACTCACTTCCCTGTGCATAAGCAATATCCTCAGCATAGAGACTACCATATCACTTCACCATATGGAGTATGGCAGCACCCACCTCTTCTGGACGAGCATTTCGATTGTGGGCGATATGAAGGGCTTTTTTACGAGCCACTGGTCCATTGAGATTCTTGAGTTTTTCTTGGATTTTCTCGATGATCTCTTTTACACTTCCCACCTCATCAGCCTGGAGTTGTGCCATGATATCGAGTGGGAGTCAGAACTTGCGTCACACAGAGAGAGCAAACCGAGATGCATTGAGTTTTGATGATTTTTCGAAATAGTGCTCGATACCATGACTCAAGTTCCCAAATCCTTTAATAATGTCCGATACTGACCACCATGACCCTACCTTGCTCATGAAACTACTGAAATCATCTTCAAAATGGGGATCATGTGCATGATATGGATCTGTGAGAGATGGAGCAAGAACATTGTCAGTGGTTGCTGACATACTATTTGTCTTGAGATAGTCTATGAACTCGCCATATGAGACAGTTTGATCCACATAGAGTCCATCTTTTTCTTTTTTGGAGAGCTTTTTGGCATTTCATTTTTTCTGTACATCCGCGAGAGATGCTCATGATCTATACTCACCGAACGATACGAGTCCATCGGAGAATCCATTGACACGGATATGTCCACCGGACTTCGACTGGAAAAATTCGTACTGCTTCTTTACTTTCTTATCATGTCAATGTTCATCATGATCGTGAGTCTCAGTAATGAGATTTTCATCAACTATCTGAGCATGATCATCCACACCGAATTCCTGGAGTTTTTTCAGGAGATCTTCGGGTGTTTCGAGTTTTGCAATACGGCGAAATCATCGATCCTTCACAACTGTCAGAAAGTCCTCCAATGTGGCTTTCTCAGTTCCCTTGCGATTGGAAATTTCAATATTGGGAGGATTGAGAGACTTGATCGTCCATACTCACTCATAGCTCTCACCATTCTCGAGTACTCACTTGGATGCGAATGCTATTCCAGCTCCGAGTCAGATTTTTTCACCCTCAGGATCCTTGAGGTTAATTTCACGAGTGAATCCATCAAGAGTCAATACTGACTCAGTATCGGAAATATCGAGTATTTTATCATTTCAGTCGATATGATCTTTTCATGCATCAGCTTCTTTATTTTTTGTTTGGAGTGAGATCAGTTCTTGTGAAGTGATAACACGACCATTACTAACTCGAGAGAGAAATTTATAGAAATCATCATAACTGATGGTATCTACAGACTTCGCATTCCCTATAGTTCCATCTTCTCGGCCTGTTATATCTGTCATAGTAACTCCCTGTTCGTATCATTCACCGAATGATACATCAGTAGCATCAATACGGAAATACCTGATTGTATCTGATTCATCCTGAAATATCAATATGGATCCAGCTACGAGATTTGCTAGATTTGAGATTTTTGATATACCATCTTTGGTTCGGGTGGAGGTCTGCATTTTATTCAAAAATGCTGTATATAATCTGGGAATACCGTCAGCTCATACCTCTGGCTTGAGATCACGAGTGATTCCTGATGATTGTGTTGTTATTTCTTCATTTTTTGCGAATTTATTATTGATGGCTCGAGTGAGTATATCTTTAGTTTTTTTGGAATCAAAGTGTCGATTGATACGATCCGCATCAAAAGTAGCAAGCTCGATATCATAGTTATCATCATAGCGTACTATTTGTACGAGTGCCTTGCGAGCATCTGGATCAAGACTGTCCCAGACAAGAGAAAATTCTGTCTTAGTAATAGTCTCGACATCTGAATCAGTGATGAATCCTGATTTGACAGCATCTGGGAGGGGTATCACAATATCAAAGAATTTACAGATTTCTTTTTTCTTAACTTTATCAGCAGTTCCATAGTATCCTATGAGTTCTCGTATGAGCGAGAGTGATGGGGATATACCACGATTACAATAGGCCATAGCAGCATTTTCAGTGCGGGCATAGAGATCGGGAGATGCAATACGCAAATCATCGGTTCCAAAAATTGACATAAAATCATAATCCTTGAAGGCCAGTGACTCAGGAGAGATGGGGAAATAATCAGATACAAATTTTGCCAGAGTACGATTACTACGATACAGTTTTACTATCTCATTCTCATCAAGTCCTTCTGTTTTTTGTAATAGAATTCATTCGTCAAATCC
>JAYSSB010000014.1:0-6573 GCA_043720755.1 Candidatus Altimarinota bacterium
CACCCTTTTCTCGAGTGATATAGAGATGTCATCCATTCGCATAGGGAGTAGTGATGAGTATACGGGCTCTATCAGTTGATTGATATACGGTCTTGTCTGGTATGACACGGAGCATGCTCTCTTTGCTCGCATAGTCTCCAGTTATATAGAGTATTGACTCGCTGATTGATCCTATGGAGATATTGGTAGGATCAGCTCTATCTGGTATAGTCCTGACAAAATATTCTCCAGCGGTTAGTCAAGTTGTATCTATCGTTAGAGATGGGAGAAGTATCTTCCCAGAATATATGATACTCTCAGTAGTATCTACGATAGGATTTGATTCTCAACGGAGAGTAGATATATTTTGACTCGTATAGGTTTTTTTCACGAGTTCATATCGATAGGCTCAGACAAGGGTACTATCCCATTTTCCATATTTTGGTGCCATATTTGCTCGGACTTGCTCTCCTGGTTTGATGATCCGTTTTTCTAGGGTAGCATTGAGTGGAGTACTTGTATTGGCTATTTTCATATCTTGACCGATACCCACGAGGAGAGTCCCAGCAGTTGTCACAGATTCTCCAGAGAGTGGATCTCGTATAGTGACCTCGGTTGTGTAGATATAGTCATCGGAAAATGTAGAGAAGTCTACCCCAGCTCGTATCATCCCATAACCATCTCTATCTATTGAGCCAGTTCATTCGCTATAGAACTCTGGTGTTGGCTCATAGTAGCATCCCCAAAAACAATACCCCCAATAGCTATCATCGTAGTGGGGACTTTTGTAGATCCGATAGCTAAATGGTACATTTTTCATCGTAGTACCATTATAGTATTTGGCTGTTACGATACCTTCGAGAGAAAATACCGAACTATATCTCTTGTCATACCAATACGTATTGATATCTGTATGAGCTAGCTCCTTTGTATTAGTAACTATATTATTCACAACTTCTGGACTGGAGAGCTTGACCGTTGCTGTGAAGGTAGGATTTTGGAATATCTCGAGTTGGAAATTGGTATATCCTCCAGAGATCCATGTATTCGGCTCTGAGAGGGATACTATATTCACAGACCATGATCCTAGAGCTGATCCTGCTGGTATGACTATACTCGTCGCGAGAGATCCATAGGAGTTTGCCTTGATACGAGTAGTCGATGAGATCTTTTCGAGGGGATCTGTGACTACTATATCGAATACTTCTCCATCAGGTATCGTGAGGGAGGCATTATTTTTTCTCATGATCGCCTTGATATAGACTCGATCTCAGGGGAGATAGAGCTTGCGATCTGTATGGAGATAGCTCATATAAGTACTTCTATTTTCCCAGCCGTAGTCGGATTCCTTCATACCAAAATTCCAGCCCGTGATCCCATCATTCCATGTGCTCACTACATACCCAAAATGCTCTCATCACTTTGCAATAGCAACAAATGAGCTATAGCGTCACTCATAGTCTCCCCATCATTCTGATGTGAGTCCATAGAGGCTATCATAATCTCAGAAATCTATTTTTTCTTTTGTAAGGATGCCATCTTGACTCGTCTGTCATGCGAGTATACCCGTTCCCCAGCTCTGAGCTGAGAGGGGAGTATATTCGATGTCATAGGTATTTTTACTCGTGTTCCAGTTTTGGGCATAGAGTTTGGAGATATTTTTTTTGAGGATGATATCTTGGTTCTTGCGAGGCTCTCATGTACGGATATCTGTTGTGAGGAAGTTAGTTTTGCCACTTGAGTCGATCTTCATCGTTATATGAGTATCTACTACTGCAAATACCTGTGGAGGTATCCATCTATCTCAGATAGAGAGATCTGATGTATCTACCAATGATACGATATAGAGTCATGGAGTGAGTTTTTTTGATCTCAGAGTCTCGATATCGAGAGGCGTCATCATCGAATCAGATGATACAGTGATCGGAGTACTCGTACAAGCAGATATATCCTTACTTACCAGGAGATTCTGGAGTAGAGTTATGTTTGCTTTATTTTTGAGTTCGTTCATCCGCTCGACTCGAGCATAGGCATCGAGTGATATCTCACAGATTTTTGCCGGATAACTCGTCTTCACTCACTGTGTTCTGTAGAACTTGGCTTGGATAGGATCTCCATATTTCCAGATAGTTTTTCATCCGAGCATCCGTAGCTTGAGTGAGGGGACACTTTTGACATCGATATCTAGACTAGACTGAGAGACTCTCCCATAGATATCTGATATATCCTTGAGAGATACCCTATATTGCTCTCATTCTCTGAGGTTGAGATAGAGTACTGCTTTGTTGGGACTGAGTTCTATATTTTTCTCATCTATGATCACTCCTCATGATATGGATATTTTGGAGAGCAATTCTTTTTTGGCTTGTTGCCTATGGGTCATATAGCCCTCGCTGTAGAGCGTACCACTATCTGCGAATATATCACTCGTAAAACTGAACTCCATCCGAGTCAACATATCATACTCTGGAGAGAGTATATCAGTTACGCTACCCGTAATCGTCAGTGGATCTATAGGGGCAAATATGATACTCTGGCTGTCTCCTCAGAGCCCAGCGATCACACACGTATTGCTCGGATAGCGATCAATATCGAGGTGGTATGTACCAATCTGCTTGACTCCTTTTACTCAACTCGATAGCTCTCTAGCCCCTATCTCTTCCCAATCAGTAGGATCCCATCCGACGAGTGAACAAGTCCGATCTCGTCCGAGCGTTCGCATATACCATCGTATATCCTCAGGTCACATATCTCTATATCCATAGGTAGTCACCTCATAGTTGAGATCTCGGGGGAGTCATATACTCTTGATCTCGATTCATCTCGGAGTGTCACTATACTCAAGTATGATATCTGTTGGGAGTTCCCATTTTTTGGAGGTTTTTGTATTGTAGATAGACTTATCTATTTTGATGATATCTCATTTGCTCCAGCTCGATGGTGTGATACGTACGCCTCATCTACTGATATCCACATATCACTCTCATGAGAGAGTAGGATTGTATGCTAACTGATTTTTGCTGAGACTCTGTATGAGTGCCCCTGTGTCGATATAGCTCCCTGGCTCAGATGGAGAGAGCCATGTTGATCGTAGTGGTACTGTCAGACTCGATCCGTATTGACTACTTGCTCAGTTCGTCGAGAACATGAGAGTTGTCGTATTGAGTATATAGGCATAGTATCCTAGTATTCATACGGAGAGAGTAGCTACGAGTGTCAGGAGATATTGAGATACTTTTGACAT
The DNA here is from genome assembly GCA_043720755.1 of Candidatus Altimarinota bacterium. GTDB lineage: Bacteria > Patescibacteriota > Gracilibacteria > BD1-5 > UBA2023 > JABFSX01. Next base: position 3,224 of record JAYSSB010000014.1, read on the forward strand.
AAAAATATACATAAGAATATGAATATTAGTATAGATTTTATATCACTCATTGCAAGGGAAAAACTATATCTGGTATCTGATTGCTTCGATCATCTTCTCTATGTTGGGTTCGAGAGGGGTAGTAGGCATCTTGGCATCGACGATGACGAACATATCTCCTGTCTTGCCATCTTGACTTCGCCCTTTTCCTGATATCTTGAACCGAGTTCCAGGCTTGGTTCCCGACTTGACCTTGAGTGTCAGGACTTTGCCATAGACTGTTTTGACGGATATAGATGTATCGTATAAGAAGTCAAAAAATGGGATCTGAATGGTTTCTATGACATCGAGATTGACGATCTCTTTCGTTTGCTCTGGCTCTCTCGGCTGTTGTCGAGATTGAGATCTCCCACCACCAAAGAGGTCACCGATATCGAACTCGACACCACCTCCACCGCCATTACCACCAAACTGTGAAAATATGTCCTCGAAGCCTCCAGATTGTTGCCTTCCTCATCTTCTCTGTTGTCCACCGAACGGATTGCCTCATCATCCAAATGGGTTTCATTCAGTTGAGCCAAACTGATCATAGTTTTTGCGTTTGCTCGTATCTCCAAGAGTCTGATAGGCTTCATTGATTTCTTTGAATTTTTTCTCAGCACTCTTGTCTCCAGCATTTTTATCTGGATGATATTGCATGGCTTTATTTTTGTAGGCTTTTTTGATCTCGGCTTCGGTTGCAGCTTTGCTCACACCAAGAGATGTATAGTAGTCTGTGGACATAGTGTAGGAGTAGGATAGTAGGAGGACAGTATATCTAAAAATAATATAGAGTCAAAATTTGCTCTTTTTTCGGTTTTTGCTACTATATGCTCATGAAATGAGTGATAACTGAACATCTCTCCAAAATACTCCAAAATCTCCCAAAAATACCCTGAGTCTATCAGATGAAGGATGCGAAAGGGGGAGTGATGTATGTCGGCAAGGCGAAGAGTCTCTATAATCGTGTGGGGAGTTATTTCAAGATAGGGAGTGATCTCACTCTCGCCAAGCGGCAGATGGTCGGTAAGATATGTGATATCGAGATCATCACGTGTCAGACAGAGGTCGAGGCTCTCATACTCGAGACCAATCTCATCAAGCATCTCACTCCCAAGTACAATATCCTGATGAAAGATGATAAAAATCTTGCTTATATCAAGATCACGAATTCTCCAGTCCCAGAACTGATTAAGACGAGACAAAAAATCCGAGATGGTGGTATATATTTCGGTCCATATGTATCTGCAGTAGAGCAATCTGTTAGGGCTTTGCGTCGGATATTTCGCATCAGGAACTGTCGAGTGAAATTCGCCAAAAGAAATGAGATAATCCAAGTGACCGACAAGGCAGGGAAGACGCTCCCTTGTATGGACTACTATATCGGACTCTGTCCAGCTCCTTGTATGCTCCACAGTACCAAGATAGATGAGCATAGTGCCAATATTGCCCGTGTACAGCAGTTCCTCTCAGGGGAGTCGAGTAGCGTATTCTCAGATCTCGAGCGAGATATGCGAGAGCGAGCATCTCAGCAAGAATTCGAAAAAGCCCAAGAAATCAAACAAACGATAGAGGCACTCAGATGACTCTATGAGAGACAAAAAGTCAGAGATGTTGTCGATGGAGATATCGACATATGTATTCAGTATGAAAAGTATGATAAGTCGTATATAGCACTCACACAAGTGAGATGATCTCAGATTGTTGGGGTATTTCGTCATGAGGTATCGAGCTCGATCGATGAAGGTGAAGACATCATGATAGCATTCTTGATGCGGCAATATACGTCTATAGACGAGACTGATACCCCAGATTTTCCTGATATACTCCTCTGTCAGCAAGAGTTCACTGATTCTGCTTTTATCGAGTTCCTCAGATCACAAAAAATAAGTCTCGAAACTCCCAAAATCTGACCCAAAAAAGATCTCCTCGACTTCACTCGTGATCAGCTCCGAGAATATGCATACAAGCGTGAACTCGCCACCCTCGAGAATAAAAGTCTCACGAGAACTCATATGGCGAATGTACTCGATAGGCTCTCATATGGAGTACCTGCGAAGTGAGATATCGTATTCGAGTGTTATGATATATCCCATACGGATGGGCACTTTACCTATGCCAGTCGAGTGGCTATCGTGAACTGACGACCTGATCCCTCACGATACCGCAAATACAAGATCAAGACCCTCGAGGATGGGATGATCGATGACTATGCATCACATCGTGAAGTCATGGTCAGGCGTATGATCGAGGCGACAGAACAAGATAATCTCCCTCATCTCATCATCATCGATGGTGGTAAGTGACAGCTATCGAGTGCGATATCAGGTATCAAGGAGGGTATCTATACTGCCAAAAACAATCAAGTTACTCTGCCTCCTATCTGTTCTATCGCCAAGCGAGAGGAGGAAATATTTCTCCCATACAACTCTGTACCTGTCATATTCGAGAAGTGAACTCCAGAGCTCATGGTACTCCAGAAAGCTCGAGATGAGTCACACCGATTCTCCATCACCGCCAATAGATCAGCTCGTAACAAGTCTATGAAAAAAAACATCCTCGAAGAGCTCCCAGGTATCGGTCCAGTCACACGACGGAAACTCCTGAAACTCGCAGGTAGTGTCGATGGGATCAAGGTTATATCTAGTGAAGAACTCTCCAAAATCTGTAATATTGCTCAGGTGGAGATACTACGGGATCATGGAATCATCTGATAATTTTTTCACAAATTCCTATTTTTCGCTATACTCCAGTTCATGTATATCCTCGCTTTCGAAACATCTTGTGATGATACCTCTGTAGCGGTCATGCGTGACGACGAGTGTATATCACTCTCAACTCGGACTCAGCTCGAGCATGATGTGACGGGTGGAGTAGTTCCCGAGGTAGCAGCTCGCAGTCATGCGAATGCAATATTCCCATGTATCGATGACGCTCTCCGTGATGCCAGGATCAACCTGTCAGATATCGATCTCATCGCTTGTACCGATCGTCCTGGTCTCGCTCCATCTCTCCTCACGGGTCTCGTGGTCGCTGATACGCTCGCACTCTCACTCGGCAAGCCGATCCTCAGGATAGACCATATCGAGAGTCATATTTTTGCGAATTTGCTGGAGAGGAAGGAATCAGATATCATATTCCCAGCGATAGTGCTAACCGTCTCTGGCTGACATACTGAACTCTATGAGTGGAGATCACTTTTTGATCTCGAGATGATCGGACAGACGCACGATGATGCTGCAGGGGAGTGTTTCGACAAAGTATCGAAGATACTCGGTATGGGTTTCCCAGGGTGAAAAAAAATCGCTGATCTCGCCACTCACTATGCTGGA
>JAYSSB010000015.1:0-2330 GCA_043720755.1 Candidatus Altimarinota bacterium
GTCAGATTATCCAGCAACTCTCAGAGGAGGAAGTACCAGGAATCACAGGACTCACATTCGTGCCGATCGATACTTCGAACCAAAAGGAAGAGATGGAAGTCGAGACATGATATAAGGACTCAGGCATCATGACAGCTAACGAAGTGCGTGCCAAGCTCGGACTCGATCCTAGAGATGATGGCGACAAGCTCGAAGTGAAGACAGCAAGCAAAAATCCTGCCGATCTCACCAATCCTGCCGATGCGGCCGCACTGAAAAAGATCGAGGAAGAAATATCCAAAATGTACGCTCATCATGAATAAAATCACCCAAGCACTCACCGACCTCAAGTGTCTCCAGATGGCGAAAGCTCAGGAGGAGATCAGAGGGAAAGAATTCACGAAAGTCTATACGGCTTTCGTGAATCTTTTTGCGTGACTCTTCGTCGAGCAGACTCAATTCTTCCTCGATTATATAGCATCTCACGAGCATATATTCACGCCCGATGGTGGACTCATCATCGAGAAGTCTGACGAGTTCTGAGATATGATCCCCGATGACGCATTCATAGGCGAGATGGAATCTTTTCTCATCAAGGCTCACATGATAGGACAGGATACTACGAACAAGGAGGTCGTCGGGCAAGCAGATATTTCTCTTGAGGTGAAGAATCTCGGAGCATCACTCTACGCGAAGAATCGAGCCTGAGAACTCATGAAGTGAGTGAATGACACGACCAAAGATGAGGTCCGTACACTCTTCTCGAAAGCATGGGAGGAGAACTGGCCAGTGAGTGATATCGCGAGTGCCATAGAGGAGAAGTTCACTCAGTTCTCGAAGTATCGAGCTTCTCTCATAGCTACTATGGAAGTCGCGAACGCCTATGAAGTAGGAAAAAAAGATCAGTTCGCACTCTATCAGAGCTACTATCATTTTGACGGATTCAAGCGGTCACAGACTCAGCACGATAGTGGAGTCAGATATACGCATGCACTCAATGAGATCGAGGGGTGGATCCCTGAAAAACAACTCTTTTCAGGTACAGAGACCGATCATGCTCCTCATGGATTCAATTGCCGATGTGTGACGACGAGAAGCCTCCTCCCACCTGAGGTCGATGATGTGGTGTGAGTCCAGTTCGAGAAAGACTCGTCATCATACATAGATCAGTCGCAAAAACTGGAGATATCGAACGCGGTCCAGACATTCCGCATGCAAGCTCCATATCTCCCCAAGATAGGCACTCTCTCAGACTTCTGAGATGCAGGAAAGTGAGTCATCGCGAGATACTGGTGAAAGAAAGATATCCTCGCCGTGAACTCGGTCGAGTGGGATGATATAGAGATCGGATCTGACTGGTGAGTCGCTGGATCCTACTCTGGTATCGCTCGCAAAAATGCGATCATCTATCACGAACTCGGACACTATCTCGATACTTATATAGAAAAACAGGCGATAGATGGTGGAAACTTCCGAGATGTCCCCTGGGTGGATGTCCATGATAGCATGATCCAAGCCAAGATATCTCTCATGTCGAAGTGGCAGAGTGGAGAGATCCCCTCTATGAAATACCCTCTCGATACAGTGTCATCAAAGGGATATGAGGTCGCACTGAGAGAATTATTTGCAGAATCAGTCTCCGGGTATACAATGGGGAAAACGGATATCCTCGATGAGGGTATGAAGCAGTTTTTAGATTTTATATTTCTCAAATAATATGTTCGTCACCAACGCGGAAGCACTCGCAAACGCATCATTCGAACCGATCGAAGTCCATCAGGTGGACTCGAATGGACAACCGATTTATCGTGGAGATGGATCAGGGATCGACTATTCGAAAGTGAAGTCGATCGAATAGATGACATAGGAAAATATGATATCTCTCGCTATGATGCGAGGGATTTTTTATCGTGCCAAAAATGCAACACAACTTTCAGACAGAACGCATCATCAAAACTGAGACATCGAACCAGACAGCGACTTTTGTCATACTCGAACCAGGTATCGTAGATCTCAATGGTCAGGAGATATCTGAGGAGGAGATCATCAAGACCGCTCACGAGTTCGTCATCAATCTCCAGGAGAAGTATGTGAATGTAGACCATGTGAAAAATACCGCTCAGGATGATGTGATATTCGTCGAGTCGTATGTCTCCCCTGTCGAGTTCTCAATCTCTACGGCTACTATCAAAAAAGGTACATGGCTTGTCGCTTTCAAGTTTCTCTCGGCTGATAAGTGGCAGATGCTCCTCGATGGCGAGATCACTGGAGTCTCTATGGAATGACTCGGATATGTCGAGAAGACTGCCGATCAGATAGCAAAGCTCGCGACTATAGAGAATCGTTTTATT
>JAYSSB010000016.1:0-6478 GCA_043720755.1 Candidatus Altimarinota bacterium
ACCGATCCTCGTCGATCCAGCTGTCGAGATTTACGAAGGTATGATCATCGGTGAGCATCTCAAGGGATCTGATCTCGTGGTCAATCCTACCAAGAACAAACAGCTCACGAATATGCGAGCCTCTGGAACTGATGAGGCTATCCGCCTCACTCCAATCCGCCAGATGACTCTCGAGGACTGTCTCGACTATATCGGCGATGATGAGTATGTAGAGGTCACACCTCGGTCTCTCAGACTTCGCAAGAAGTGGCTCACAGAAACTGATCGCAAGAAAAACGGAAGTCAGAAGAATGGATAATTAATTAAAAATCCCACTTAGTAATGAGTGGGATTTTTAAAGCTTACAAAAAATTGTATAAAAATAGGGAAAAGATATGATAGTGGAAATTAATTTAAAAGAAAATGCAGATATATCATATGTATTGAATAGTACATCCAGAAAGGGCAATACTTACCTTTTGACCACAAAGAATAGAAACATCGAGTTGAGATATTTACTTTAATATCTTAAATAACCAATTGTATGTTGAAATGAAAAGTGAAGAAATTTCAACTGATATTTATACACTCAAAAATAATATACAAGATTTTATCCAAGAGGAAGTTTCATTGATTAGTTATATATATGGTAATGGTTATTTTGTGGAGATTATTCGGGCTACGAATTTAGATATGGGAATTGATATAGTATTTGGAATTGATATTCCATGTATCGCAGAAAGAAATGAGATTAAGATAAATAGGGCTCATGAGGAGATAGATATTATTCATGATCTCATAAATAAAAATGCGAATAACTCACATTATCTTCGTAGATGTTTTAGTGAATTAAATAAGGGAATTAGATTTCCAATAGATACCTGATTCCATTGTTATCGAGCGTTAGAATCACTCCGACATTTTTGTTGAATGAAATTTGATGTAAATGAAGAAAACTATCCAAAAAAGCAATCAGATAAACAAAATTATTTAGAAAAATTACAATGGAATAAACTTATAGAATTAACTGGACTTAATAGAGAATCTATTGAGTGTTGGAAACAAGATTATGCATTTAATGCAAGACATTCAAATCATATTTCGATAACTAATAATCAAAGAGAAGAAATTTTTTTAAGTACATGGAAAGTCGTGGATAAGTTATTGGAATCTTTAAAAAAGATAGATTCATCTAATGAAAATCCTAATGTATCTTCTTAAGATAAGAGTTATTTTTTGACATTTCCCCTCTTTTCGATATCCTCATTCTACATTTTTCGTATGCGTTATTAGATCAGGCGTCTTTTGATAGTATCAAAAACGATCTTTTTGTAGTAAAAGAGTAGAGTTATGACCTACTCTCCATACATAACCCCACTATTCATGACGACATCCAAGGACGATATCCAGGACGACTACTACGCCAATATCTCTCAGGCAGAGAGTACCACAGGGGACAAAAAAGTCCTCAAAATCAAGCCAAAAGTAGTGGTCAAAAAATCAAGTGAACCCTCTCAAGAGGCTACCGAGGAGCCAGTATCCAAACCAAAAATCATCGCTCGAAAAATCGAAAAAACTGAAACTGTAGAAGTTGCAGATGTTTCAATTGTATCATCTGAGACAGAGAGACCAACCGCTCGACTCGTATCACGAGAGCACGCAGGAGAGGGACTCATGCGATCTATGATGAAGACGCAAGCCGCAACTAACTCGCCACTTGCTCGTGAACAAGATACAACCAAGAAGCCACTCATCTCATTCCAAAAGGCGACTACAGGATTCCGTCCACTCGAGAATCGTCCCGTGATGCAACTCCCACCAGAGGAGCGTCGTGGTGCTCGACCACCTCGTCCTGCGGGTTCTTCGTCTCGTCCTTTTCCATCACCGTCTGGGACTACCGCTCCAGCAGCAACTGGTCCAGCACGACTCAGAGACTCATCGAAGCCGATGTTCCAGCGAGATATCTGATTCTCCACACCATCTCGTGATGGTACAGCGAAGAAGTGAGTCAAGGGAGGAGCTCGTGACTACGATGCGAACAAAAAGAAATCTCTCAAAAGTGTTGGGGGAGAGTCTGATGATGGATCGTTCCGTCGAGGACACAAGCAGTCCAAAAAGCAACAAAAAGCTCTCGAAGATGTCAAACAGATCCTCGTCGATCGTACGGGTCAGGAGATATCTGTCGGAGATATGATCTCGGTCAAGGAGTTCTCAGACAAGCTCGGAGTATCGGTCGTCAAGGTAATCGGAGAGCTCATGAAAAACGGAGTTCTCGTCACGCTCAACGCACCGATCGACTTCGATACGTGTTTCCTCATTGGAGAGGCATTCCAGATCAAGATCACTCGTGAGATATCTGAGGACGTCTCTGTATCTGATCTCATGGATGGCAATATCGCCGACCTCATCCGTGAGGACGATATGACACACTTTGTCACTCGATCTCCGATCATCTCAGTGATGGGACACGTCGACCATGGTAAGACGTCGATTCTCGATTTTATCCGTAAGTCATCGGTTGCATCAGGGGAGGCGGGTGGTATCACACAAAAAATCGGAGCCTACCAAGTGACCAAAAATGATAAACGTATCACGTTCCTCGATACTCCGGGACATGAGGCATTCACGATCATGCGTGCTCGTGGAGCCAAGCTCACGGATATCGCTGTCATCGTAGTTGCCGCTGACGAAGGGATGAAGCCCCAGACCATAGAGTCGATCAACCATGCCAAGGAGGCAGGTGTCCCGATCATCGTGGCAATCAACAAGATGGACAAGCCGGGAGCTAATATCGATCTCATCAAGGGGCAGATGGCAGAGCAGGGTCTCCAGCCAGAGGATTGGGGAGGTACTACAGTGGTAGTGCCAGTATCAGCTCATACCGGATTCGGTATGGATAGTCTCCTTGAGATGATCCTATTGCAAGCAGATATGCTCGAGCTCAAGGCCAATCCAGATCGTGGAGCAGTAGCGACCGTCGTCGAGGCACATATGGATGCCAAGCTCGGATCTGTAGCGACGATCCTCATCAATACGGGTACTATCAACAAAACTGACAATATAGTGTGTGCTGGAGTATCGGGTCGTGTACGAACACTCAAGGACTACAAGGGTCGCAATATCGACTCAGCAGGTCCAGGGACTCCAGTTCAGATCACTGGTCTCTCGGGCGTGGTGGAGGGTGGAGATATCCTCCAGGTCGTCTCATCTCCTGAGATCGCGACTACCCGAGCCAAGGAGTACTCTCTTGCCAAAAACAAAAAATCTATCCATGCGTTCGAGTGAGCGTCACTCGCTATGCTGATGGGTCGACTCAAGTCTGGAGCCCTCAAGCAGCTCAAGGTTGTACTCAAGACGGATATGGGTGGATCACTTGAGGCACTCAAGTCAGCACTTTCCAAGCTCTCGACTCCTGAGACACAAGTAGTGTTCATCCATGCAGCTCTCGGAGACGTCAATCAATCAGACGTCATGATGGCAGGTACCTCTCAGGGTCTCCTCATCGCCTACAACGTCGGAGTCCTCCCAGCAGCGAAGTCAGCACTCTCTCAGTCCAAGATCGAGTTCATCGATAAAAAAGTCATCTACCACGTCCTCGAGAAGGTCGAATCTATCATCACTGGTATGATCGATATCAGATTTGAGGAGGCAGAACTCGGATCTGCGACGACGAAGGCAATATTTTTTACTGGGAAGAACAAGTCGATGATGATCGTCGGTCTCGGAGTGGATATAGGACGTATCGAGCCCAAGTCCAAGGTCCGAGTCATCCGAGCAGGATCCAAGGTGGGATCAGGAGAAGTCGCTAATCTGAAAAAGTGACCACTCGATGTCATCGAAGCTGAGGAAGGAGATGAGTGCGGTATCAACTTCAAGGGAGATGTCACGATCGAGGTTGGAGATGTACTTGAGTTCTACAAGATGGTACAGAGGAAGTAGTTCACATTTTGTGCTCTCGTATTTCCTCCATATAGACAGATATCTCTATGATAAAACGATTTCTTCAAAAATAGATTTGCATTATCCACTCTTTTATATATACTCTTGCCAGCTATTTTCTACCAGCTCTACCAATCATGTCAAAAGACGATAAAATCGAAGTAGAAGGAAAAATACTCAAGTCGCTTCCTGGTGCGATATTCGAGGTACAACTCCCAGAAGAGTTCTCGAACATGGTCATCAAGGCATATGTCAGTGGTAAGATGCAAAAACACCTCATCCGTCTCATCCCATGAGATACGGTTACTGTGGAACTCACTCCATACGACCTCACTCGAGGTCGGATCACATTCCGCAAGCCCAATGCCAATGCCCCAGTCCGTACTCCAGGATCCACTCCATACCGCAGATAATCCCGAGACACCCCACCAAATCAAGGAATGAGAAATACAGTATCATCCCTGATTAAACTCGTAATACTCCACTAACTTTTCTCCCCATGAAAGTCCGACCATCAGTCAAAAAAATCTGTGAAAAATGTGTTATCATCCGTCGTAAGGGTGTCGTCCGTGTGATCTGTGCTACAGAGCCAAAACACAAACAACGACAAGGATAATCAATACAAATTCTTTTCTCAAAACTTACAATTCTAACATTCCACTTATGGCTCGTATTGCCGGAGTAAATCTCCCTGATTCCAAACACGCTGAAATCTCCCTCATGTATATATATGGTGTAGGACGATCTCTCGCTAAAGTGATCCTCACTAAGGTGGGTATCTCTCACAACAAAAAAATGAGTGAACTCTCAGAGGCTGAGCTCGACCTTATCCGTGAGGAACTCAAGGGGTATGTGATCGAAGGTGATCTCAGACGAGAGGTTGCTGGCAATATCAAGACTCTCCAAGATATCGGATCATATCGAGGATCTCGCCACAAGAAGCGTCTTCCAGTACGTGGACAACGTACCAAGACCAATGCTCGTACTCGCAAATGAAAAGCGGTTGCAATCATGAATAAGAAGAAATAACATTGGAGGAACTAATATAGTTTTTTCTCCAAAGATTCTCACTAAATAGAGAATCTAAAACCCTCCCCAATTCTCATAATAATCTCTCTATGGCTACTCCAAAACTCCGCAGATCCAAAAAAACTCGTAAAAATATTCCTGAGGTCAATATTTTCGTCACAGCTACTCTCAACAATACACACGTAGTAGTAGCATCTCTCGATGGTCAGGTTCTCACTTGGGCAACTGGTGGGTCATCAGGATTCAAGGGGGCTCGTGAAGCAACCCCATATGCAGCTCAGATCACGAGTGAAAATGCAGTAGGTAAGGCTAAGACCCTCCATGCTGTAGAGAAAGCAAATGTATATGTGAAGGGTATCGGGGCTGGTCGTGAACAAGCGGTACGTGGTATCGCTATCGCAGGGGTCGATATATCAGCCATATTCGATATCACTCCAGTTCCACACAATGGATGCCGCAAGAGAAAAGCTCGAAAACTCTAAAATAAAAATGCTCTCGTCTCAATTCTAAATCATAAATTCTCAAGTATGCGATACACAGGACCAAAAATGAAGCTCTGCCGCCGTGAAGGATACAACCTTTTTGGAGTAGAAAAATATAACCTTGAAGATAATCATCGTCAGGTAAAACGAGGCAACAAACTCTCAGAGTTTGGAGTACAGCTCCGCAAAAAGCAAGCTGCTAAGAGACAATATGCAGTTTCTGAGAAACAATTCTCTCGTTATTATCAGAAGGCTGCTAAGACTACTGGTGTTACAGGTGATCAGATGATCACGCTTCTTGAGACTCGTTTTGATACTGTAGTACTCAGAGCCAACTTTGCTCGTACTATCATGCAGGCTCGTCAGTGTGTGTGACATGCTCACTTCCTCGTCAATGGCAAAAAACTCAATATCGCATCATATCAGGTTCGTATCGGAGATGTGATCACGATCAAGGAGCGTCTCAAAGAGTCTACTCTCTACAAGACTCTCGTAGAAGAATTCGGAGATTTTGCTAAGAAAAACGAAACAGCATCTGTTACAAGTGTTGCATGGCTCACAGTTGATCCAAAAAAACTCTCTATCACGATGAATGCTCTCCCAGGACCAAGCGATTTTGACAAGATGATTGATATCCAGCGTATCGTAGAATTTTACTCGAAGTAAGAAAAGAATATAGAGAATATTTCTTCTATATTACTTCCCTTCATTTCCTCTTCTCGTTTAATTCCTCTCTCCCTTCTTTATGCACATTATTCACTCACTCATCGGTGTACCAAAGATCTCTCGCAAGGCGACTGGTATCAATGAAGAATGTCTCACTGTTGGTCCACTTCCAGCTGGATATGGTGTTACTCTCGGTAACTCCCTCAGACGAGTTATGCTCTCATCGATCCCAGGTACTCGTGTTACAGGAGTCAAGATAGCTGGAGTCACTCACGAATATATGACTCTCCCTGGAGTTCATGATTCTATCATCGATATCCTCCTCAATCTCAAAGGTCTCGTAATCGAAAAATCTGATTCTGGTATCGAATGGATCACTCTTT
>JAYSSB010000017.1:0-6457 GCA_043720755.1 Candidatus Altimarinota bacterium
AACATCCATAGATGCACAAAATATCAGTGATCTGATAGCCTCTCTAGAAGTCAAATATGCTACTAACTCCACGGTCATAGCTATGCTCGGTGCAATCGCAAAGAAAGTTCAAGAAGTACCAGTATCAGTCCAAAATACAGTAGCTGAGCTACTTAGAGCAAATCTTGATTCCCAAATTGCTAATACAGGATTGATGACAGCCGCAATCATGGCTATCAATCCTCAGCAAACTATAGCAGATAATAAGTTTTGAGGATATTCAGATCCTGCTAATGATGCAAAATTCGCTCTAGTTGCTTAATTATTTTCTCATATCTTCTCCGAATGATGCAAAATACTCGTCTCCAGCTACTTCTCGAACGATCGCCACTCTCAGATGAGGATCGCCACAATATCTCTCGTATATTCACTATCCTCTCAGTAGAGCGTCAGTCAGTACTCCTCTCTGATTGGGATGGATATATTATCAGATTCATCTCTATACGAGATCAGCTTCTCGAAGACGAGGCTCGCAGATTCCTCTCGGGACTCCAGGCGATCGATATATTGCTCGATGAGGCTATATTGCGAGAAAACGACAAAAAAATAGAACGAGAACAACATAAAAAACAAGTCAGAGCTGAGCTCGAGTCTACGGTAGCCTATGATCAGATGCAGAGACTTCGCCGAGTTCAACATATTCATACAGTTACTCGATAGTATATCTATCTTTATTTTTTCGACTTATCAAGCCAAAACTTGGTCACAAATTGCACTTATATCATGTATATGCTAGGATAGTATTGTCACATTTGGTCTTGTGATATGCTTTGACCTCACTTACACAAAAGATCAACTCATAGGTGTTGATCTTTATCTCATATAATCCTCATGGAAACTACCCCAGCTCTACCCTCAGAATCCCTAGAACTCCAATCCAATCCAGTCATCATATCGACGCAGACATGACTGGAGTGATATCGTCTTCGCAATTTTTATATTACCAATAGTCTCCAGTGATTCGTTTGGATGATTTTTCATTTTTCGGTAGTATTTTTTTTCTGACTCTTACTCGACAATCTTGTCCTCGTCTGACTCTTTCTCTGATTTGCCAATCTGATAGCATTTGCCATCGATGTGCCACTCGGGATCGTGCAGCGATATGTATCGACTCGTCGTATGTTCATCATTGCTGCCATATCCCAACTGATTGCGACGGGTATATTTTTTGCATTTATATTCCAGATATTTGGTATCATAGAGTATGTATCGGGTGTCATCACTCCTGATTCGCTCGCATCAGGTAAGGATTGGTTCTTCGGAAGTGCTCTCAACTGGATCGGTGTTATCGTCGCATCTGTGTGTTATGGACTGACCAAAGAGATCAACGACGTCTCTACCTATGGATACGTCCTCTCACATGCTGATCCGAGTGAATACGGTACGATACTTGCTCGCAATAATATCACATTTGGTATCTGATCACTGATTGGACTCGTGCTCTCATGAGTTGTGCTCTCATTTGACCCTACTTTTGCTGTCATATTTCTGGCTCTTGTGATCATCTGATTCTTGGCTTTTACGATTCGATTTTTTGATAACTCTATGGATTCAGTGACTGTAGATGATATCGTCAGTTTCAAGGTATCAGTTCAGAAGCTCAATAGTGAAAACGTCCGTGAATACATCACAGAAACTGTCAAAAAAGTAGATCTCGAAAAAATCATCACAGGAGCTAAATATCTCATGCTCAAGCCAAAACAAAAGACCGAATGAGAAAAAATCCCATGGAAAAATGTGATGATCTCGAGTAAAAGAGAATTCTCCATCATCTGGGAGATCTGTATGCATCGACCGATGCATATCACTTTATTCTGGACGATTACACTCGTCCTCACATTTGGATTTTGGGATACGTTTGCTTCGTCTTTTCTCCTACAGTTCCTCGATCAGATACAGCCAGGATGGAGCTATATCCTCTTGGCTATGATCGGTATACCAGGTATAGTACTGCAGGAGACGGCGAGCAAGATCAGTGCCAAGATCGGACTCAAGACTATCGGTATGATCGGACTCTGACTTTCAGCAGGATCATTGATACTTATGGGAGTATTTAGTTTTTGATCTAGTATCAGTCCAGCGATCATATTGTCACTTGCTCTCATCAACTCTCTTGGCTACGCCTGTGGTATGTCAACAGGACAGAACCAATTCCTCGATACCTACAACCGTATCTATGCGGAGCATGAGTGACTCACTGAGATCAACGCCAATGCCTCATCATGACCGATGAAAGTCATACAGAATCTCGCTAATGTTATCTGACTTGTAATCTGATGAGCTCTTATAGCATTTGGGTTTCCGGCATTTTTTATACTTTTTGGTGTTGCGATATCTGGTATATTGTTTTGGACATTTTCAGTCAAAAACAGGATCAATATCTAGCTCCACTCGAGTGTGATATGTCGGTTTCTCACGATCTCTACTTCAAGAGACTCTATCAGATAGGAGAGATCCCTATCTTTCAGAATGATTTTTTGTTGCCATTCGCCTCGCTCACGACTCTTGAGAAGAGTATCAAATGCCAAAAATGTAGTCGAATGCTTGAGGAGAGATATTTTTTGTATGAGACTCGTCATCGTTGATTCGACTTTTTTCATCGAGATATCGTGTATCCTGAGAGTCGCTATCTCTGCAAATGGTGGATAGCCAAATCCTCTCCGCTCACGAGACAGATATCATAAAAATGACTTCATATTGCCACTCGTGATCTCACTGAGAAGGGGATGATCAGAGGTATAGGTCTGTATATAGAGATCGAGTCATTGCTTCTTATAATATGTGATCTCATGATACATGTCTTCTTCTATATGATATGATGGTACTGATAGATTGAGCTCAAAAGAGAGCCAAATAACTCATCATATATCTGGATGAACTATACTCATACTAGTATTGGTACATATGACAATATCACTCGTTCATATAGACTCATAGAGGTCTTTATTTTTTTCTCGGATGTCACTATCGATACGCAGTATCGTATATTTCGGGAATATCTGATGTAGACTCTCCTCGATCTGTTGTATTCATATTCCTATAGGATCCATATTGGATCACTGACACCCTGGACATATGATCGGAAATGGCGACTTGATACCACAATGATGACACATCAGACACTTGTGTGGAGCAGTGTGATAGGCAAGTGCGATATCACAGTTCTCACACTTCTCATAGTGACCACAGTCAGTACATATGAGTGCCCTCGCATTTCATCTTCTCGAATAAAATATAAGACATTTTTTGCCTGTTGCAATTATTTTTTGCATAGCTGACACGAGCTCGAGAGATATCTCCGGAGCCTCGAATCTAGTATGTTGTAGCGAGATGACAGTGACAGTAGATACCACACAATAAAACTAAAAATATATTATCCAAGTTCTTCCTCGATGAATCTGACGAATCATTTTACATTCTCATGATTGTGATAGATAGATGCATATCTGACGAAGGCAACTTCATCAAAATCTCGAAGTTTTCTGAGTATATCTTTTCCGATTCTTTTTGAGGTAATCGCTTGTTTGTTTTGTGCCCACTCATTTTCGAGAGTATTGATTGCATCTTCGAGCTTGTCAGGGTCAAATGGCCTTTTGACAAGAGCCTTGAGCATCGAGTTCACGACTTTGGTACGATCATATGGCTCGAGTTCTCCAGATGATTTGGTTACCATGAATGATACGAATTCGAGTCGTTCAAATGTAGTGAATCTAGATTCACATTTTTCACATTCACGACGACGACGTATAGCTTTGCCATCATCAGTAGTTCTCGAATCAATGACACGAGTATCGAGATTGCGGCATTTTGGGCATTTCATAAAAAATAATATAAAAAATAAAAAGTATTGTGTCTAAAAAGATCTGAGCTAACGAACAGTTATACGAGAGTATGAACTCGTAGCATGTATCTCCGGATGATACATATAGTATGCTGTCACAGGAGGGAGGAGATAGGTACCACTATGTTCAGGTCTGATATAGTAGGTGTAGATATATGGTTGATCGCTTGGTCAGACGTAGTCCTGTGTAGCGAGTATCCTATCGAGAGTTGCCTCTGTATGGGTCCATCTGTTGTAGCTACCATACCTCCCCTGATTATCTGTAGTGCTCGAACTCTCTGTATTGAGTACTCATTGTATCGGCCTCCATCATCCTGGGATATAGTCCTCGAGAGTGAGATAGTACTGTGGTGTGGATACTCAACTCGTAGTAGCAGAGAGCCTGACTCGATAGAGTTGTCATATCTTGAATTGCCCATTATTTATGATTTTGGCTGACTTGAACTCCCCGTTGCTATCGAGTCATATGGACTCATCTATCTCCTCGAATACTCTATCCACACGTAACTGTGGATGAGAGATTGGTTTTACTTTTTCTCGATCGATTGGGACATCTTCGATACGTACATCGTAGTAGAGTCGAGTTCAGGAGAGAGTCGATATCGTGATACCTGATCCGATGAGAGACCTACGGGTCTCATAGGCATATCGATGCTTGGTAGGAGAGGGATCTATATCGATCTTGAGCCTTCCTGATCGTATCTCGATCGGGGATGATAGGGGAGTCTTGTTTGAGAGACTTGTGAGAGCCAAAAAGAGTTGTATCTTGGCCTGAGTAGATACGTAGTAAGACTCTAGATTGGTCGTAGAGACGAGGTTCACTATACGTTTTGCTGCTTCATCACGATCTCATATCTGGAGGAGGAGTCGTGTATATATCGCCTCATCTGCGATATTGTCCCAGTACCAATATGACTCACTCTGACGAGTATTCATACGGGTAGTCAGATTTTTGGCTGCGATGCTATCATATTGCCCTAGAGAGACGAGCCCCATATGATATATGAGATACCCATGACGTGAAAGTCTGCTAGTATCTATACTAGATTGTATCTCTGTGGCTCTCGGATGTTTACCTTGAGCTAGTGTCGCAAAGATCTCCGCTCGAGTACCTCCGTCATCACTGGCAATATTTGCTATATAGTCGAGTCCTCTCGATATCACACTATCAGGAATAGCTATACCAAGTTTGCGAAATTCATAGAGAGAACGTATGACATATGGTGTGATATGATCGTTGATGGTTGTATCATTTTCCCAATATTTCCATCCACCTCGTTCATCTTGCATACGTAGTATTTTATCGACTCCTTCTTGGAGATTTTTTTTTGCTACAGTAGTATCGATGCTGATATCGAGATCTTTCGAGAACTGCAGAGCAAGAGCATTGGGGAGAGTGCTCGCTATAGTCTGTTCTATACATCCATATGGATAGCTGATAAGTGATGCTATGATGCGTTCTGGATTGTTGAGAGGGGTATCTGAGAGTGATATATAGACAGGGGAGTCAGGATCTGTATTGGAGCCGAGAGATGGTACAGAAAGACGAGTAATCCCGTTTCCGCCGAGTACACCAGACGTACGAGCGATATCTGATATGATTGGAGGTTTGGCTACAGTGAGAGTCTTCGTGATACTATCGAGTACTTTTCATTGTTCACGTAGTACGATAGTATAGGGGATATTTTCAGACCAATCTTTTCATATATTCACCCTAATATTCTGACTCGTTCATACTCCAGGATTCACTATGACTGATTGAGTATCTCTCATCAGAGTTCATCCTGATCATATACGTATCTCTATGGATGCTTGTATGATGCGAGGAGTGGTATTGAATACTGAGGCTACGATCGTAGTCGTATCTCATGGATACACTATACTCGGACTATTTGTCTCGAGTGTATAGTCTCTGCGTACCGCTATTGTTTTTTCTTGTACTGAGAACCTGGAACTCTTGGTCTGGCCGATTGCGATGATACGATAGTCTGTCACATTGTCTGGTAACTCGAATTTGATACGAGCTCTACCATCTTGTCCAGTGATGATAGATGGGTTGTAGTATGCTGTATTTTGGAACAATATTCTCGATGCTATCTCCACTCATCCACCTCACTTATCCCCACTCCCACCATTGGATCACTTGCGAGAGAGATATTTGTTGCGTTCTATACCTATAGCTGTGAGAGAGGTCTTCATAGTGAAGAGATACTTCTGAAAAAATCGAGGGATAATATCGAGATCGATATTTCCGAGAAGTCGTATCAGACTCTCATCGACTACCATGACCTCTATTTCTCATGATTCTCATTTTCCATATTTATCCGTAAGATTGAGATCTATATTGACTATTTCACGATTTTTGTAGGTTTCTTTATCAGTTTTGATGATGATGCCTCATTTTTTATCCGTGAGATCCATGATGATCTCGCCATATCATACTGTATATCATCTTGTACTCTCCCCAGTAGGGAACGCTACTACACCGATATATACATTGGGATAAAAACTCTCATCAAGAGCATATTCGAGAGTATAGTTAGATCCAGAATAACTCACATATTCACTCGATATAAC
>JAYSSB010000018.1:0-2287 GCA_043720755.1 Candidatus Altimarinota bacterium
GACATGGTCGGATCAGGACTACCACTCATCCAACCGAACGGTATGATCATCCGCGAAGCGATCAAGGACTATCTCTGGGATCTGCACAAGGATCGAGGATATGATCGTGTCTGTACACCTCATCTCGCCAAGGAGGAACTCTACCAGACATCAGGTCATGCGGGCAAGTATCTCGAAGATATGTTTTCTGTCTATGGTGGAACGAGCAAAGAAAACTTCTTCCTCAAGCCGATGAACTGTCCTCATCATATGCAGATATTCGCAGACAATCAGTTCTCGTATCGAGATATGCCAGTTCGCTACTTCGAACCGGCCACTGTGTATCGTGATGAGAAGACAGGACAACTCTCGGGTCTCACTCGTGTCAGATCGATCACTCAGGATGATGGACATCTCTTCTGTCGTGTGAGTCAGATTAAGGAAGAGGTCAGTACAGTGGTTGATGTGATCAAGCAGTTTTATACGACTTTTGGTCTGATGGATGGATACTGGGTATCACTCTCGATCCGTGATCCACTCACACCAGAGAAGTATCTCGGAGGCGATGATGTCTGGGAGATCGCTGAACAGGCTCTGGAGGAGGCCGCTATCGTGAATCATCTCAATTATAAACCGATGCCAGGAGAGGCAGCGTTCTATGGACCAAAACTCGACTTCATGTTCAAGGATGCGATCGGACGAGAGTGGCAACTTGCCACGATCCAGTGTGATTTTAACCAGCCAGCTCGGTTCAATCTCTCGTTCAAAAATGAGAAAAACGAAGACGAACAACCCGTCGTGATCCATCGAGCGATCTCTGGATCACTTGAGCGATTTATGGGGATCATGATCGAGCACTTTGCAGGGACATTCCCACTGTGGCTCGCCCCTGAGCAAGTGCGTATCATCCCCGTCGGGGAGAACTTCTTCGACTATGCTGATGAGGTATATGCAGAGCTCAGGAAGTCAGGACTCAGGGTCAAATTCGACGACTCATCTGACTCACTGGGCAAGAAGATGCGAAATGCTGAGATAGATCATGTGAACTATATACTCGTCGTCGGAGATGCTGAGATGCAAGCCCGTACAGTTGCAGTCCGCAACTATAAGACGCAGGAGAAGACAACAGAGTCTATTTCAGACTTCGCTAGCCGGATGAAGACGGAGATAGAGACCAAGGCACTATAAAAAGCTAAAAATCATATGACTACTAAAATCGGCATATTCGCCCAGCACAAAGAATCTGAGTGACGATGTCTCAATAGTCTCCCATTCCACTATGTACAAGCGGTCGAATCAACTGGAGCAATCGCTCTCATTATCCCATCTGGGACAACTCAGATTGCCTACTTCCTCGATATATGTGACGGATTCATATTCCCGGGTGGTGCTGATATCGATCCGAGTCTCTATCATCAGGACTACCACTGAGCCTACGATTGTATCCTCGAGTGAGATCTATGACTCGTCTCTGTCATGCGATGAGTCATGGATACTGGCAAGCCGATACTCGGCATCTGCAAAGGGATGCAACTCCTCAATATCGCTCATAGTGGAGATCTCATACAGGATATAGTGGGGAGCGATATACACAATCAAGCTCATCGTAGATACGAATATGTAGATACAGCGTGTATCGTGAGTGGATGATTCATAGATACTATATTTGGCGATGATATAGGGATCAACTCTATCCATCATCAGGCGATCGACACACTCGGGGATGGACTCATCGTATCTGCTCGGAGTCGATATGACGGCGAGATCGAGGCGATCGAGCATATCCATCTCCCCTACTATGGGACACAATGGCATCCCGAGTCTATCGATACGCATCGTCCTCTATTCCAGTGGTTCGTGACTCAGTGTAGCTAAAACCTTACCAAATGCATCCAAAACATTATCCCATCGAATACATAGAGTGAAAAGTACATTTTTTTGGTCGGGATTTTGTTGTGACACCTGATGTATTGATACCGAGACTCGAAACTGAGGTACTCGTGAAACGAGCAAGACAAATCCTCCAACAAAAATGAAAACCAAAAACCATAGTCATCGATATCGGCTGCGGATCTGGGATCATCGGGACGAGTGTAGCAGATCTCGCGGATGAGATGATATTTCTCGATATATCGCCTGAGGCTCTGGCTGTGACAGACCAGAATTTCCGATCACATTTTCCTGATAAAAAAGCTCAATTCATCCTATCTGACTTACTTACCAGTCTGTCAGTACTCCCATGAGATGCTCAGATACTATTGCTCACCAATCTCCCCTATATCAAGGCAGATGACTGGATACATATGAG
>JAYSSB010000019.1:0-2267 GCA_043720755.1 Candidatus Altimarinota bacterium
ACGATCGAGTCACTCCGCAAGATGCTCATCGCTATGGTCAGTGATCTGAGAGTCATAATCGTCAAGCTCGCAGATAGACTGCACAACATGCAGACTCTCGATCATCATCCAGACCCAGCCAAGCGTGAGCGTATTGCACTCGAGACACTCAACATCTATGCTCCAATAGCTGACAGACTTGGTATATTCGAGTTCAAAGAAGCTCTCGAAACAGAGTGTTTCCGTATACTCCATTCTATCGAGTTCACTCGTATCACGACAGAGCTTGCGAGCTTGCGTGAGGAGCAGGATTTTTTTATCCACAAGGCTCGAGAAGTCATCAGATCAGTGATCAACGAAGATGTCCCGATCATCGATATCTCCTATCGGATCAAGGCTCCGTTCTCCATCTATCGCAAGCTCTCACGCAAAGAGTACTCCTATACTCATACAGGAGATCTCTATGATCTCTTCGCTATACGCATCATCACGGATGATATCCGACATTGTTATGAGATACTCTGAGTACTCCATAATATATTTGTTCCGATGCCCAAGCGGTTCAAGGACTATATAGCACTCCCCAAAGAAAATGGATATCAATCACTCCATACAACTGTAGTAGGGCTCTTTCCTGATCTCCGCTCTCAGCCAACTGAGATCCAGATACGAACCCGTGAGATGCATCTACAGGCGGAGGTCGGTGTGGCAGCCCATTTTGAGTATTCAGAAACAGGTACGAGTCACAAGTCCAAAGATAGCTACTGGGTCCAGACGATCAAGGGAATCGTCGATACAGACAATGCTGGGGGCGAGTTCATGCACGAGATGAAGATGAACGTATTCGAGGATCAGATATTCATATTTACCCCTCGTGGCGATATCATCACACTACCGAAGTGATCGACTCCGATAGATTTTGCGTATTCGATCCACTCCAATCTCGGGAACACGGTCACGATAGCAAAAGTAAACGGGCATGTTGTACCACTCGACTACCAACTCCGCAATGGAGAGAGTATCGAGATCATCACAGACAAAGATCGCAAGCCCAAACCAATTTGGCTCTCTTTTGTTGCGACTGCCAAGGCTCGAGAATATATCAGACAGTTTATCAATCGTGAGGAGAGGGCATTTTTTATCGAAAAAGGTCGTACCATACTCAACTCGTATCTGATGAAGAACTATGCTCATGGCCTCGACAAAGAACTCACGATACTCAAAAATATCGATGGACATACCCTCGATACCAAGGAACGTGAAGATGTCCTCGTACAGCTCGGCAATCTCTCTCGCAAGCCAGGATCTATACTCAGAGTCATCCATGATGAGGTCATACAGGCAGAGCTCTGAGAACGCAAGATCGATGACAAGGCTCAACTCGACAAAAAGAAACCATCCGAAGATAAGCAACTCGGATCTCCTGAGTGAGTCTATGTCGTCATAGGGAAGGCGAGAGATATCCCATACAAGCTCGCCAAGTGCTGTGAACCAACCGTACTCGATCGTCGTATCGTAGGAGCTATCGGGCAGGGGATCATCACAGTACATCGAGTAGACTGTCCCAATATCGCCAAGATAGAGCTCGAGAGACGGATGCTCGCCAAGTGGAGCAACGATACTGGAGACTCGGGGATCATATTCGATATAGAGTGTATCCTCAGAGACAAGAGATGACTCCTCATGGAGATCACGACACTCCTCTATCAGATGGGTATCAGTATCAGATCGATACGCACAGATGATATCGGATGAGGGCAGGTACGAGATATATTCACACTTGAGTACAGTGAGGATGACTACTATATCTATGATAGGCTAGAGGCGAGATTCCGATTCGATATAGATGAACTCGTCGATATGCATCTTATCTCGATGAGCTAGTACGAGAGACGATATCTCCTGTACCGCCGAATCCATCAAAAGCTCCGAACGGATAGGCGGCTCATGCTCCGATCAGGATCATCCCGATCATCACGATTGCGACCATAGTACTACTGAGGTATTTGTTCGCCCAGTCCCACTCTCCCGTAAATTCATAGATATTGAACCGGTATCTGATGATGGCAACACCGAGTGCGATGAGGATGATTCATGTGATAAGTCGCATAATATTTGATTTTTTCGGATATATATGAGACAATTGTAGGAGATTATTTATCTTTTGCAAAATATTATGGGAATATCCGCAGCATGGCAAGAACTCTGATATAGACAATCACAAAATATCAAATCTATATGAACTCATACAGAGAGCCATCATGCTGTGATCGATATTCTCGATATGC
>JAYSSB010000020.1:0-6281 GCA_043720755.1 Candidatus Altimarinota bacterium
ACATAAAAATATCCTCGCTCTTGCGAAAGGATTTCGTCGTATGAATGGTAACGTCTACTCTCGTGCCAAAAACGCGATCATGAAGGCAGGATCAAATGCGTATATCTCTCGCAAGCTCAAGAAGAGACAGTTCCGCCAACTCTGGACAGTTCGTCTCAACAACGCTGCTCGTATGAATGGTATGAACTATTCTACGTTCATCCACTCTATGTACACTAAGCGTGTTGGTCTCAACCGCAAGGTACTCTCGAATATGGCAATCAGCCATCCTGAGGTATTCGCCAAAGTAGTCGAGTTCGTGAAATAGTCTTGATATCTATATAAAATCCCCAAATATATTTGGGGATTTTATATTATGTATACGACATACTATTTCTATCAATTTTTGGAGTCTTTTTTGGAAGAATAGGATTTTTTCCGATATTTTCTAAAATATTATCACAATGAATAGGAAAGATTCTATAATCAATCTTTTTAGAATCTTTTATACCAACCATACATCTACTATTATCTACTAATCTATACAAAATATGATCTCATCGATCTGTTATATATGAGCATACTCATTTTGAATCCATGAATCATACAGTTTCACAGACGGATTTACTGATACTTCCTTGGATTTTTTGTACAGGTATTGATGATGTATGGAGTGATATTGCTGTTAATGCCGTTGCTAGTGATGTTGAAAACTTCATATAATGAATATTAATTCATATAATGATACACATATAATAATATTGTCAATATAATATCTTACTTTTCTTTGTTTTTGCGAGAGAGAATCATACAATCTCTCTATTATGAATCTACTCAACTCTCTGCTCTCACTCGATCTCTCGCTCCTTCAGTGGGCTTGTACACTCATCTCTCCACAATATGCCTGGCTCGTACAGATAGCCTGAGAGCTCGTAGTCATCTACGCAGCAGTGATCCTCGTGAGCCTCTGGCTCTATAGCGTATATCGTCGAGATGATCAACACAAGAGATCAGCACTTGCAGTATTTTATACCATAGTCAGCGTATTTGCTCTCTATGCCATCATCAACCTCTGATTGCCACAGTGGAGGCCTGGTGCGATAGAGGCAGTCGGAGGGATTGCTCCACTCATCCCACATCCGATCGATAACTCATTCCCATCGGGTCATGCCCTCTTCACGGGAGCACTCCTCGTAGGACTCGTCAGATATCTCAGATCAGGATCTATCCTCACATCTGTCGCTATCATAGGACTCATTACCCTCATCGCTCGTATCCTCGGCTGAGTTCACTATCCTGGAGACATCATCGCTGGACTCGCATTCGGTATATGATGAGCCTATGTATTACGATCTCTAGTAGACTCTATAGTCAGACTCTCTGCTCCTCTACTGATACGGATAGCGAGCTGGATCAAGTTATAAAATCCCAACTAGGTTGGGATTTTTTCTGCATTCTGTTTTCTTTCCATATCTTTTTTGATCTTTAATCCCTCTTTATATTCTTCCTTCTCTTTGCGGTATTTTTTCTCATCGTCGGAGATCTTGGCTGCGTATTCGAATATCTTTTTCTCTACATAGTCTCGCTTCTTGGTATACTTTTCTCTCGATACCTTCAAGAGGACATCACGAGATTGTTGTGGTGGTGTGTCAATCCGCTCATGGAGTGGAGCGTAGGTCGTCGCTGAGAACACGGGCGATGGCATACCATCGATAAGGAGCTTGGTATAGATATCATATTTTCTGAGATTGGTCAGATCGTGTGGTGTGATCACATCTTCCCCACCGAATACCTCGGCGAACTTCATCGCATCATCGTGTCCGACCTGGAACGAGATAAGTGATCCGACGTTTCCGAATACAGCCCCCTGTACCGTCTCAGGCATCTGAGCGATATACTGGTTCGCCATCGTGAGTGAGAGCTTGTATTTGCGAGCTTCGGATAGTATAGTAGCGAATGAGTCGGTCGCAAAGTTCTGGAACTCATCGACATAGAGTCCGAAGTCCCGACGATCTACCTCAGGCGTATCAGCTCGGGTCATCGCCTCGATCTGGAACTTGGTCACCATCATCGCACCGAGGAGTGCAGATGCGTCTTCTCCGATTTTTCATTTCGACAGATTCACGATAAATATCTTCCCATTATCCATGATCCACCGCAGTGAAAATGGATTCTTCGGTTGGCCGAGGATATTGCGGAGGATCGGTGATGAGAGGAATTGTCCAACCTTGTTGAGAATCGGGTTAATTGCTTCGGACATCTGAGCTGGTGCCATTTTCTCGAACTCTTGTGTCCAAAATTGTATCAGGATGGGATCTGTGATTTTTGATACTACCTTGCGTCTATATGACTCATGTGTCAGCATGAGTGGGATGGAGATCAATGTCGTATCTGGGATGAGGAGGAGCGTGAGGATCGTATTGCGGAGGATATACTCGAGACGAGGTCACCAGCTCTCGGCGAACATCTTTTTGAATATCGAGACGAGTCCCGACGCCACGATCGGACGCAACTCAGGATTGGGGTTGTCGAGCATGTTGAACGCGATGGGATACTCCGTATCTGATGGATCGAATAGTACGATATCATTGGTTCGAGACTTGGGGATATTGGCAAGGATCGTATCAGCAAGATCTCCATGTGGATCGATGAGAGCAATACCGCGACCTGACATGATGTCAGAGTAGAGCATATTCTCGAGGAGTGTCGACTTGCCCATACCCGTCTTCCCGATGATATAGGTATGACGAGCTCGATCGATCGGCTGGATGGCGAACTCCTCTGTAGAACCACGATAGTTCGAGAGGCCGATCGGCGTGTTGGGCTCTCCAATATGTGGGAGATTGTGTGGTGGCTCGAACCTGCGAGTCGTGACCCAGTTGACACCAGGAGTCTTGACGTAGATCGTCGGCATATGCACGAGTCCGGCGAGCTCTGTCACTGAGAGGATACTCCGGTATTTGGAGTAGCTTCCGAGGGTTTTGACGTAGGTTGTCTGATATGGTCGACTCGTGATCAACTTGGCTCCGTTGGGCTGGGAAAATATATGCAGACTCGATGCGAGCTCTCTTGTTGCTGTTGATTTTTGTCCTATCGAAGCGAGGATGATCTGAGTCGAATAACCATAGCTATCGAACTTACTTTCATTTATTTCTCGTTTTTCTTTTTTCTCACTCGTACCGTGTTCGTCGTCTATACGAGATCAACCCATGAGGAACGATGCAATATGGGCGAGGAGAGTAGCTGGAAAAACAAGCACACGGATCCACCACCAATTCGAGAGGAGGAATAATTTGGCAAAGTCGGGAATATGCATCTCGATGATGGACCTCTCAGTATGCTCACGCCAGTCATGATCGGAGAGCGGAGAGAAGTCCACACGCAGGAACACGGTCTCCGTCTTCGCTGATTTTGCGAGTACTGAAGTAATCCCTGATAGTGGATCTATCCCCTCTTTTTCGGTACGATCCTTGAGATTGGCGTAGAGCTTGATTGTATCGGGTGATATATGTGAGACACTCGCCTCTTGGACAGAGATCTGAGCATCATGGGCAAACGGGAGTACCGCCTCTGTGATCTCGATATCGCTATAGTGAGCGTAGAGCTGGCTCTCGAGGAACTGTCGATGCTTTGCGGATGTCTCGATGAAAAATCGGATACGACCCAGATGATGGACAACAAAAAACCGAAACTGCGGACGGCTATGTGGCAGTATATCCCACCACACACTATGCGAGTCATGGAGCGTATCGTGGAGAGTCGAGAGCATCTCACGAGCGACGAACACTCACTTCTCATTGGCTCTATCCACTGCGATTTCGAGGATCACTGTATTCATGGATCAAGTGGAGTGAGGAAATAAAATGAAATTTTAATTTTCGAGCGGAATGCAGATCTAAGAGACAAAGACTCATAGGAAGTATTTTATAGAAAATGATGAAAAAAGCCAATTGCATTTTCTCAGATTTTTCCTATAGTGCACCTATGCAAACTCTAGAGATCACAGATGCAAATATTCGCATCAATGAAAGTTGTCATATCATCGACCGAGGTGTTGTCGATATCGCCAATATCGTCATCGATAAGTGAATCCAAGTGGAGTATTGTTTCGTCGCTCCAATAGCCTCTGAAACAAAAAAATACTACCGCCATATCGCCATCGGGGCAAACTCGATACTCATAGGAACTGGTGTGATGATGGATCAGGTAGACATCGAGATAATCACAGAAATCGTATGAGACAATGCGAACTCGACTCTCGATCTCCTCGCTCTCGCAACAGATGATGCGAGGATCTCTGTCGAGGGAGTAGCAAGGGTCACATCGCCATATCGCCAGGTGTCAACTCGTGTCGATCAGACCAATATACTCATCGGTACTGGGGCACGAGTCCGTGGAGTCCCACGACTCGAGATCGCCACTGATGATATCGAGTGAGGGCACTCTTGTCGGATGCATCGTCTGGGTGGAGAGGCACTATTCTATCTCACTGCCCGTTGACTCACTCACGGGCACGCCGAGACACTCCTCCTCAACTCTGAGATCCTGAGACATCTGAGAACCATAGATAAAGATGAAAGAGAAAAATACTGCTACGAGATACATATGCGACTCATCAAAAAACCCGCCTCGGCGGGTTTTTTGATTTCTATCATTGCCCTCACGAGTCCTATGAAGAGTGGATGGGGACGAGATGGACGAGAGATAAGCTCGGGATGAGCCTGTGTAGCGATCATATAGGGATGATCCGCTATCTCCACGATCTCTGCGAGCATCCCATCTGGTGATGTCGCTGACACTATGAATCCTGCCGACTCCATCTGTTCACGATACGCAGGATCAAACTCGAATCTATGACGATGTCGCTCAGTCACTGCGAGTGATCCATATACTCTCTCTGCCAATGATCCAGGACGAATCATACACTCATAGCTCCCAAGTCGCATATTCCCTCATTTGGATATCAATCATTTCTGATGTTCCATGATATGGATGATATTGTGGACTCACTCTGGGGTGAATTCTTCACTCGATGCACCCGCTATACCCAGGATATTGCGGGCATATTCGATCGCCATGATCTGTGATCCAAGGCAGATTCCGAGATATGGGATTTTGTTTTCTCTCGCATATTTCGCGGTTTCGATCATCCCCTCTGTCCCTCGAGTGCCAAATCCTCATGGTATACAGATCCCGTCCAAACTTTCCAAGATTGTAGTTCCATTTTTCTCTACTTCTTCTGCATCAATGAACTTTATCCTGATACGTTTTCTCATAGAGAATCAGGCACACTTGAGTCACTCATTGAGTGAGTAGTAGGCATCTTCGAGATCGACATATTTGCCGACCATACCGATAGTCAGGACATCGAGTGAGCTGTCGATATTGTCCATGAGTTCTATCCATTTGGACATATCAGGTTGTACTATCGAGAGTGAGAGTTTTTCGAGGATTTTTTGTCCGAATTGCTCACTGTCGAACGCGATCGGTACACGGTAGATCGAGTCAAGTGTAGGGGCGGATATCGTGGCTGATCGAGGGATACCTGAGGCACTTGCGATCTTGCTCATCATGTCCTCTGGGATAGTCGTATCAGCACGTACGATGAGGAAGTCAGGATTGATCCCATAGCTCATCAGTGTCCGTACAGAGTGTTGGATCGGCTTGGACTTGAGTTCTTTAGATGCCATGAGATATGGAAGGAGTGCTACATGGACGAATCTGACATTGGTCTCGCCGAGCTCATGACGCAGCTGTCTGGCTGTCTCGAGGAGATACTCGTTCTCCATATCTCCTACAGTACCACCGATCTCGATGATCGAGATATCTGCTTGGGCTGCGTCGAATCCGAGTCTTATTTTTTCCTTCACGAGATCAGTGAGATGTGGGACGATCTGGACAGTCCCGCCGAGGAAGTCTCCACGACGCTCACGAGTGATGAGCTCTTCATACAACTTACCCGATGTGAATGATGAGAATCGGTTCATATCCGTATCGAGAAACCGCTCATAGTGACCGATATCGAGATCCGTCTCCGCTCCATCCGCCGTGACGAATACTTCTCCATGTTGAGTAGGATTCATTGTTCCTGGGTCAACATTGAGATATCCGTCGAATTTTTGACAATAGACTCGCTTGCCAGATCCTGCGAGGAGGGCTCCGATTGATGCTGCTGCGATCCCTTTTCCGATACCTGAGAGGACGCCACCAGTGACAAATATGAGTTTCATAAGAAAAAAGTAAAACAAAAAAGAGCGGTCATAAAAACCTCTCTCTTAGTACGAGATGATACGAGTTGTATA
>JAYSSB010000021.1:0-2178 GCA_043720755.1 Candidatus Altimarinota bacterium
CAAGAATGGAGGTATATCGACATATCGGGGACTCGTCGATATCAAAAAATCTGCCAAAAATGCTACCTCAAAGATCGACTGTGATGGGCTGATCCTCGACTCTCGATCAGTATCCAATACTATCCCAGATATCCGTATTGCCACCGATGATGCTCTGATTGCCCATGAGGCGAGTGTCGGCAAGATCAACGAGGATACACTATTCTACCTGATGTCTCGTGGTATCCTAGAGACAGAGGCGAAGACGATGATTGTGAGAGGATTTGTCTCGCCACTGCTCAAAGAGCTCCCACTCGAGTACGCAGCAGAGATGAATGTGCTTATCTGAATGGAGATGGAAGGAATGTAAAAAACTTTGAAAAACGTCGAATTTCATCGTTATAAGAATCTTCCTCTTAGTCATTTACTTACCGTAAACTCCTTTCGAAAAAAATTCTTATGCCTCGAACTTCTTATTTTTGAGCATTTTTCAAATCTACAAGTTTTTCTAAAATACTACTTATGTCTGAAAACCCATGAGCCTATATTGAGGCTCGCGATCGCATCCGTGAGAAAAAAGAACGAGAAACTGTAGTACTAGAAAAAAAAACTGAAGAATTCGAGAAAACAAAAGAGAAGATGCGAAAGAAAAAATGACTCGATGTCCATGGGCTCAAACAAAAGATCGAGACAGGGCATTCACTCAATAGCCTCAAATCAGATATCAGAGCGGCTCTCGCCGAGGGTACTATCTCACTAGATACCTATGATAGCGTCATTGCTTCACTTGATCGAGACGATAGATTACCAGAGATAGGACAGATCGATCCCAACAAGCTCCCATTTTCTCAAAATAATCTTGCCAAATACTTTGAAAATCAGCCACTCTGAGAAAACATATGATCTGATATAGCTTGATTTTTGTACGGATTGGTTGTACAGGGGAGTGCTATCCTCATCATCATCGCTTGGAAGATCATCACAGACCTCCTATTGCTCCCTCGTGATATCTATAGAGAGATCAAAAACCCCCAAATCTAAATACTGTATCTATGCAACGTTTTTTTGTCACATTCCCACTCGCTATCGATATGAATATAGTAGATACGAATATAGTATACCAGCTCAGAGTAGTCCTCAGAGTAGATCTATGAGACCATATAGTACTCTTCTCAGGTGATGGGACAGAGATGGAATATGAGATCACTACTCTCGAAAAGAGAGTTATCTGACTCCGATGAGTGGCAAGTAGAGTACCCAATACAGAACCACGCAAATCCGTCACGCTCTATCAAGCCCTTCCGAACAAATATGAGAAAATCGAGTACATCATCCAAAAATGAGTAGAGATCGGGATTGCGAGATTTGTGTTTTTCCGTTCTGAGAGATCACAAAAACTCCTCATCTCTTCATCCAAAAAAGATCGATTTGCTCTGATTGCTCAGGAGGCACTCGAGCAGTGTGGAGGAGTGATGATGCCAGAGATCATATTCCAGGAACACTTCCCAGAGGCATCTCCAGAGAGTTCCATCTCAAATATAGTCCTTGATACCGTATGACAAGTGAGACACTGGAACGAGTTCGATCCTCTCGATAGATTGGCTATATGGATCGGTCCTGAATGAGGATGGTCTGAATGAGAAAGATCGAAAATGATAAATAATGGTTTTATATTTGCTCGTTTTGGCGAGAGAGTACTCAGGACAGAAACAGCAGGCATCGTCATAGGTTTTGGCTTGCTGAACTGATAAGTTGGCTATAGATAGATCAGTAATCCTATCCTACAAAAGAAAATACTCATGTACTACTATATATGGTGGTGTGTGAGTATTTTTGTTCAGGTAAGATATAAATATGCTAATATCTGATCAAATATACTCCCGTATAGCTGATCCAGATGCTCATACTATGAGCACAATAGATATACAAATATACAATATGTATACAGAAATAGTACTATAACTGTACGTTTTTATAAATATAGAGAAAATACGATCAGTAAAAGCAAAACGCCATATATATACTGTATAAAAACTAAAATATATATAAAGACAATATAAATATGTTCGTAACTTTATAAAAATACTGATATACTGCTTACGTCTTCTCGAAAGAGAATGAACCTTAAAAAAATCCTGGCTTCCCGATCATAGGAGTTCTCACTCAGAGAATCCTCCTGCATGCAAATCCAAAAATACA
>JAYSSB010000022.1:0-6045 GCA_043720755.1 Candidatus Altimarinota bacterium
TTGATGTATGAAAAAAAGATCTATAATCAGTAAAAAAATTTTTAAGAAGCTGTTTTTTGCTATCATATCATTCGATACTTTTTATATTTTCCTTTCTTCTCTTGAACCAATCTAGCATTTCTGGTATTATCCATGGAGCATTTCGAATATCAGTGATACATAGATCAAAAAATACTTCAGTTTCTAAA
Organism: Candidatus Altimarinota bacterium; assembly: GCA_043720755.1. GTDB lineage: Bacteria > Patescibacteriota > Gracilibacteria > BD1-5 > UBA2023 > JABFSX01. The sequence goes on from JAYSSB010000022.1 coordinate 189, forward strand.
TTTACCCCATTATCAACTATATAGGCTAGATTAATAGTAAAATGATCACGAAAATAGCCATATACTTCCGGTGTATAATTTTCAGGTTTTATACGCTTTCTTCGAATATTTGATGTAGGTACTCTATTGCTCGTCATTGCTCGATAAAATAAGGAGATGTAGCTATAGTAACATACTTCACTCGTTGGAGCAAATTTTGGATGATTCTGATTTTTTTCTCCTCTGGCATATGATCAAGCTCAGGGGCAAATATATCGAGATCCAGATTGAGTACACTATTCTCACTGGGGATATAGTCCATATAGGTATCGATCTGATACTCATTTTCGATGCGGATCATATCTCCGACAAGTCCAGAGTTGATAGCTGGTATGATATAGTTGCCAACATTGCAGGACAGATTGGTAAAATCCCAGGCATATTTTTTATCTTTGAGAGCCTTTTCGAGATCAAGAGTATTTTGATTGTTCCAGAGATCAGAGTGTTCATCGATATGTATCAGCTCGAATCCTGGTTTTATCTTTCATTGTGTCACGGCTTCTATCCAGAAAAAGAGGGCATGATTGTGGTTGTCGAATACTACCATATCTTCACTGAGTTGTACAAAATTCTCAAGCCCCACACAAGATCTCAGTGTTCCATCTTCTATTTCCTCAAAAACTATCTCAGGTCCAATCACTACATCTTCGAGAGTTCCATCGATCAGAGAGGGAATAGTGAGAGTGGGAGATATTCTATACTTTGCAGTTCTCTCATCCCATGCGAATGCATTGTTCCCGAGGTTTTGTATAAGGATTTGTTTATTTGTGTAGTGCATCGATCGATTGGATTATTCTCTGGAATACCTCGTCAGCATTGCACTCACTCGTATCTACCACGATATCATAGAGGTTTATGTCATAGATATGGAGTCCATAGTACTTCATATAGCGTTCATTTTCACTCGATCGTCTCGTCTCTATATTGGTCACTGTATGCTCGATTGTCTCATGTGTCTCCACACCTTGGCGAGTGCCATCGGCGAATATACGATGAGCTGCTTCGAGTGGAGTGACCGTCAGGAATACCTTGATACCGTGTGGGATAAAATGAAACGCCAGACGTCCATCGATGATGAAGTTATCTTCCTTTGTGCCGAGATCTTTTTGTCTATCATCGAGGATCGTATCGATGACTCATCCATCTCACTCTGCCTCTCGTCCGAGATCGATGAGCGAGATGCCTCGCTCGAGTGCGAGCCCTCGCATGAAGTCTCATGTCGAGTATTTCTTGTATCCATAGTGCTCTGCGAGACGAGCTCCGAGTGTACTTTTGCCTGCTCCATGATGTCCTCCAAGTGTGATGATCATAGGATGGATTATAGAGAAAATATATATTTTGCAACTATTGTTGTATCTGCCACTTCTCCATCTCACTCTGAGATACCTCTCCGAAAAAATCAGAGCGGAAATAGAGTCACTCACTTGGTCGACTTCGAGGACTTTCTTTTTTGCTTGTGTAGAGGAGCTCTCGTCTCAGACAAGATGTATCGAGACATACCGGGATCTGACTGAGTCATAGAGGTACTCTAGATATATCTGACTGTATGTATCCAACCGTGATCATATATTCGGCGATCTGATGCCAGATCGGCCCAGCACCAGTCACTCCCGATACATCTCACATCGATGATCCATCGGTGTTGCCGACCCAGACTCCGATGATCGCACCACTGGAATATGATATCGTCCAGTTATCTCGAAAATCAGTACTCGTCCCAGTCTTGACCGACTGTGGTATCGAAGTATTGAGGATACTCGATACGCCAAATGTCTTGGCTCTATTGCGTTCATCTCTGAGTATCTCGGCGATCTGCCAAGTGTCTCTATCTCCTAGATCTGTGAGGGATCTATAGGTATCGACGATATCCTCCATCGTTGTCTCTACTGTTCCGAGAGATATGCCATATCCGTAGTGACTGACATCTCTCTCGAGTGAGAGTCATAGACTTCGCAAAAATCCGTACACCTGAGATATCCCAAGTGTATCTGTGAGCCTGACGGTCGCCGTATTGAGGGAGTTCCCGAGAGCTTCTCTGATGCGGATAGGTCCATATGACCTGGGATTGTAGTTTTCAGGAATATAGTATTTTCATACTTCACTTGTCTCGTAGCTCGTTTTTTCATCGAGGAGATAGTCTTCTGCATCTGCCCCGTTCCTGAGTGCGAGGAGATAGATAAATGGCTTCAAAAGAGATCCAACAGATCGTGAGCGAGTTATCATATCGATCTCTTCGTTGGGATTGAGGCTTCCGATATAGGCGAGGATATGATTGGACTGAGGATCGATGATATAGATAGATCCGTTGGACACATTTTTGCCTGAGAGACTCCTGAGTACTCATCTCCCTATCTGGATTGATCGCTCCATGAGTCGTGTTTCTATCGTGAGTGTGAGGTCTCTCTCATGAGACTCGCAGATCGTATCGGGGATAGTGAGTACCCACTTCTCGAGACTATTATCAGCTCATCGACAGTAGAGAGATATTTCTCTACTGACTCGTAGCGTCAGGAGTGGCCAGATATCTATAGAGGGGGTGTTTTTGATCTCTTTTTGACCTCTATTGGTTCAAGTTTCCCCGATTTTTTGACCTACTCGATCTCGGTATTGGAGTATGTTGTCCCTATTGATATCTGATATATTGGGATATCTGAGACGAGTGATGATATCGAGGATAGTATCAGTATCAGTTTCTCCGCCTACCTCTATGAGATGTTGTACGCCATAGAGTCCTCGTCACATATAGGCTGTTGATAGGTAGTTGCGTAGGATAGTTTCTTTTGAGATTTTTGACTCTAGGATGATCGCTGCGATGGATTCTCGGATTTTTTGTATTACAGTACGAGGTACTCCACTGTAGTATGTATTTTTGATATATTGCTCTGTGATCGTCGATCCACCACGCACTATTGTCCCAGCTTGGATATTTTGCCAGAGACTCGCTATCTTGCCTCGGATATCGATACCACTATGTTGCCAAAAACGAGCATCCTCGATCTCAAGAATATACTCGACAAGGGGAGCATCGAGAGATCCAGAATACGCCATACTTGATCCACCACTTCGTCACTTGCTCGATATGATAGATCACAGATGATTTCGCAATATCAGATGACCGTAGGGGGGATCAGGACTCTCAGAGACTCTGTACCATACCTCTCCTATGATATAGATGCTCGACATCGAGAGCATGAGAGTGATATATATGAGGTATTTTTTCATAGGAGAACTATATTCACAAAAAATCTTTTGACAAATAGAATATTTCCCTATAATTTCATCACTTCTATCGGAGACCGTAGGTTGCTCGCAAGGCATAAAAATACCCTACAGAGATGGACAGTTTAGTTCAAAGTTAAAAGTTAAAAGTTCAAAGTTCGGAAATACTTCCAAACATTCAACATTCAACTCTCAACTCTCAACTCAAGTTGTTCGTACGATATGTACGGATTTTTTTATCCTATGTATCGACAAGAAGTATTATCTCTCTAATCATCATCCAATATGGCTGTTACAAAAGCTAAAAAAGCTGAACAACTCGCTGTCCTCGAGGCTCAACTCAAGACAGCATCGAGTGTTGCATTCACATCCAATACCAAGGTTACTGTTCTCGAGATCTCTGCCCTCAAGAAGGATCTCCGAGCACAGAATGCTATCTATCTCACAGCAAAGAAGACACTTATCCGTATCGCATTCAAGACGGTATACGGGGTTGATATCGATCTCGCTACTCTCCCAGGTCAGGTCGGACTCGTCATCGCTCAGGGCGATGCTGTAGCTCCGTTCTCTATTGCCAACAAGTATGCAAACGAGTGGAAAAAAGAAGAGAAAATGAAATTCGTAGCTGGATATATCGAATGACGTCTCATGGACGCTACTGAGACTGCCAAACTCGCAACTCTCCCATCTCGTGAGGTACTCCTCGCCAAGCTCCTTGGCTCTATGATGTCTCCTCTCTCTGGTCTGGCTCGATTCTTCGATGCTGCAGGAAAGGATCTCACTACCAAGTCTCTTACCAAGGTGAGGGATCTCGTCGGATCTGCTCCAGCTCCAAAGGTTGAGGCAACTCCTGCTCCTGCAGTCGAAGCTCTAGCTCCAGTAGTTGCTGAAACTGTTCTCGAAACTCCAGTAGCTTATGCTCCTGAGGCCAACGCTGAAGAGACTCCAGCCGCATAAGTTGTCATCTCGCATCCTGCTGATCCTGGTCGGTAGGTGCGAGGCTACAATCTCGATCAATATATTTATTTTTTTATTTTTTCTATTATGGCTGACCTATCTAAGAACGCAGAAAAAATCATGGACCTCGTAGAGGCTCTCACGATTGTCGAGCTCGCTGACCTCGTATCTGCTATGGAGACTAAGTTCGGAGTATCTGCTGCTGCTCCAGTAGCTGCTGCAGGATCTGCAGCTCCAGCTGCAGGTGGTGACGATGAGAAGACAGCATTCGATGTTGTCATGACATCTGCAGGTGCTGCGAAGATCGCAGTGATCAAGGTAATCCGTGAGATCACTGGTCTCGGACTCGCTGAGGCAAAGGGACTCGCTGATAACGGTGGAAACATCAAGACAGGTGTCAAGAAAGATGAGGCTGAGAAAATCAAGACTCAACTCACTGAGGCTGGTGCAACTGTCGAGATCAAATAATTGATTTCTTCTATCTCAAAAATCCACTCGAATTTCGAGTGGATTTTTTTGGTTTTTGTGTATAATCGGTTCACTATTTTCATCTCTCTACCTATGCCTCCTATCCTCGTCTCTGATATCCGCAACAAATATCTCGAATTCTTCCGTTCTCACGGTCATGCAATCATCCCATCTGCACCACTCGTGCCTGAGAACGATCCATCAGTTCTCTTCAATACGGCGGGTATGCAACCACTCATCCCATACCTCCTCGGAGAGCCACATCCATCTGGTCGGCGACTTGCTGATGTACAGAAGTGTGTACGAACAGGGGACATCGACGATGTTGGTGACAATACGCATCTGACATTTTTCGAGATGCTTGGGAACTGGTCTCTGGGAGATTATTTCAAAAAAGAATCTATCGAGATGAGCTGGGAATTCCTCACGGATGCCAAGTGGCTCGCTCTCGATCCAGAGATGATATCTGTGACTGTGTTCGAGTGAGATGCCAATGCTCCAAGAGATGAAGAGTCTGCAACCATCTGGAAGTCTATCGGTATGCCAGTAGATCGTATCGCATACCTGCCAGCCGAGGATAACGGGTGGGCAGCAGGTCCGACGGGTCCATGTGGCCCTGATACGGAGATATTCTACTGGATGGGTACTGGTCTGCCACCCGCAGGATCCAATGTGGGCAATGATCCCTCGAGTTGGATGGAGATCTGGAACAATGTATTCATGCAGTACAATCGTGAAAGATTGGATAAAGTAATTCTACTTGATGGCATGTACTGTCTTTTTGATGAGAATTTTGTTGTGGATGAAGCTGTACTCACAAAAATTCGTTTATTCAATGCAAGAATTATCATTGTAACAAATGCCCCAACTGAAAAAATAACCTCTATTATAAAACAAACAGGTTTTGAATTTGTAACATATGAGAAAAACCCCATTAAAACAGATAGTGTATACTTTACAAAGATGTTAGTTGAGAAGGGATTAAAATCTGAGGATTGTATATATCTTGATCACGACAATCTAAATCTTGCAAGTGCAAAACAAGTAGAAATTGAGGGTGAATTATTTGAAAATATCTATTCTATTGATAAACTAAATAAACATTTTTATCACCTTTTGAATCTCCCAGCACAGTGTGTAGATACTGGTATGGGTATAGAGAGATGTGCTGTCA
>JAYSSB010000023.1:0-2158 GCA_043720755.1 Candidatus Altimarinota bacterium
TTCTACATTGATCGTTGCTTCGCCGATGATATCATCAGAGACGTCTGTGACGTATATCTTCTGTTTTCCTGATTTCTTGAATATGAGTCCTTTGGAGAATTTTTTCTCTCCACTATCGTCTGCCGTGAATGCTATCGTCTTGCCCGGTGCTGGTACAGTATCTCCGATGTTATCGGTGTTGAATATGATTGATCCACGATATCCTGTGACAGTAGATTTGGCAGTATCAACCGCCCTCACTGTGATATCAACTGCTTCTCCGACACGAGCAGTCGTCGGTGCGATGATCTCGAGTTGAGATGCATCACTCGGTGCTGCAGAGATAGTTATCGGAGCAAATATACTCCCGATGATCGTGAGGAGTGCGAGTGCTGATATGATTTTTTGCATAATAAAAAGGTAAAAATGCGAGAATTGTGCTATATACTAATCATTCCCCAGATTTATGCAAGTGAAATGATGGTATTTTTCGTGATTTGGGAGCGGTTTCTGGCTTGTCAAAATAACCTGATATTGCATAAGAGAGTCTAGGAAAATCTGAGAATTGCTCTCATCGAGTTCAGCGAAGATATCATCTACGAGGAGGATCACATCCATATCAAGTATCTGGGCAATACAATCTTGCTCGATCATCTTGAGTCAGAGGAGGAGCATCTTCATCTCTCCACGAGAGAGATACTCCTGTGCTGGTATAGATATACCATCTCGCTCGATCGAGAATCCCCAATCATCTCGATGAGGGCCGATATGCGTATGTCCAGTAAGAATATCTCGTTCTCTATTATTTTTGAGATAGTTTTTCACTATATCTCTCTCTGTCTCATCAGATGAATCTCGTTCCTTCTCTATACTTCCCTGATAGTCGAACTCCGGACTATATTTGCTAAAAAACTGGGGAAACCTGATAAGGGCTGATCTCACATAGTCACTATATCTATTTCTATAGAGGGTATAGAGTTCTGCATATTCGGCGAATTTGCTATCCCAGAAGTCGAGATCCTCTCTTTTTGCGAGACCGTCTCTAATTTTTTTCAGGAGAGTATTGCGTTGCTGCATACATCCCTCATAGTCTCTGCGTACTCCTGGAAACTGAGCATAGCTGCGAGCGAGGATCAGATCGATATAGTCACGACGCATCGCCGGTGCAAAATATAACAGATTCATATCAAAAGGCGATATATGCACCGTCCGCCAGGGGAGAGCGGTCATGTATTTGGGCTTGGTACTCTTGGATCACTGTATCCCGTAGTACTCACGATCCGCATCTCGCACTATACGATAGCTTTTGCGGAGTTCACTTGCTACAAAAATACCCTCAAATTCGCTCCCCATCTCGAGTGTTGCATCGCCATAGAGCGGCCGAGACCCTGAGAGCATATGGATCGCATCGAGGATATGCGTCTTACCAGAGCCATTGGCTCACTGGATGTAGGTATGTTGACCGAGATCGATCGAGAGAGTATCGATACCATGCCAGGATGTGAGAGAAAAAGAAGAGAGCATATAATTATTCCCCAACCATAATCCCTCCGAGCACAATCTGATGGGCTGCTTTTTTTTGTCCTGAGCAAGCAAGGAGATCATCTGCGATATGAGCGTCGACTACTGTATCAGGACGCAGATCGAGAGATCCCTGTCCACTACGAGAGATGGTAGTGATATGCGAAGTATCTACCTGTGAGAGCGAGGCAAATGAGTCGAGTACGCTCGATATCTCGAGTCACTCCTGTGACCTGAGAGATGTGAGCTTGGCAAGATGAACAATTTGAGCTTGTGTGAGTGACATTTTTGTATATAATTAGCATCAATATACAAACAATATGTCGAAAATCAAGGATATCATAACAAAAATCCAATCTACGGGACATGATTATAGTGATCTGACACTCTTGGTCGCTAAGCGTGTGTGGCTCATCATTGCAACCCTCTACTACCTGACACTTCTCTTTACGGTTGGAGGATTTTATTTTGGTCCGATATCTTTGGATCAGCTTTCTTTTGTCTTGTTCCATCTCTACTCTGTATTCGTGATTGCAACCGGATGGTTCCTCTACTCTCTTATAGAGTACGCTGTCGTCGTCTATCTCCCGAGTCGATCATGGATCAAGTGGATAGCACTCCTCGCCATCATCGCATCGGTCGCAGTCTCACTCCTCGC
>JAYSSB010000024.1:0-2157 GCA_043720755.1 Candidatus Altimarinota bacterium
TGACTCGAGAGCATAGAGACTCATCCAGACAATGAGTCATAGATTGAGTACAACAAAAGATGAGAGCAAGATACTATTAGTTCTGGAGATACTCGTATGCATAGAGGAAGAAATAAATATAATTCTATTCTATCATAAGAGATGAGAATATACAAATAATCCCCTCAGAAAATGAGGGGACTATTGTACAAAGGAGATATTATCTAGGTAGTGTACAAGGACTTTGCGATACTGAAATATTAACATAGAAGTTCCAATTTGGGAATCATACGTTAGATGGTGACATACTGAGGTGACAAGTACTAGGACTCGTATATAGACAGTATGTCTGGATTGTTCCAAATGCACATCCATAGCCTGATGCAGCTCATGCATCAAAATAAGTAGCTGCCCATCCTCATCATTGTTCTATTGTTCGAGCTTTACCATAAGCATTTAGTATACCATCACATGATCCTGATGGATTTGGTCATCATGTTGTTCATCCCATAAATACAGAACAACTGATAGGCCCTGGGGCCGTAGAGCTCACTATATGATCATCTGGTACACAAGTTCATATCCACATAATTGTAAGGTATGGGCATGTTGTACAAGATGGATAGTTATCAGCTCAGTTCGCACATACTGGAGATACCGTCCATTGTGCATAGTAGATCACATTAGCAGAGATAGTCGTACTCGCAGATACCACAGATCATCCTGTAGTTGCCGTATACCATCCATTGAACGTAGATCCAGCCTTGGTAGGATTTGTCGGGAGAGTACCGATAGCTGATCATGATACTACTACCTTAGTTGTCGGAGTATGTCAGGCTCATCCATTGGCATTGAACGTGACAGTACGATTGGTAACAACTATACAACTCGCATTCGCATAGCTCCCTGATAGTACCATATTAGTACAGGTACGAGTCTGGCTGACACTCGCACAAGTCGCAGGACTCGTGACTGATACTGCAGAATAGGCTGTCACTGATGCACCATTGGTCACCGTAGCAGCACCGAACGTGCAGTTACCAGTCATACCTATACAGTTCGATATGAGTGCTCATCCGCTGATGATACCATTGTTGCAAGATCGATTGCTCTGAGTAGTAGCACAGGTAACAGGGAAAAATACCATAGCAAATTGATATCCATAGAATCAAGTAGATCCATGAGGGACGATCCCATATGCACCGAAGTTGCAACTTGCTCCAGGAGATACACTACATGATGAGTTCGTATATGATCATCCCAGTACTCAGTTCGTACAGGTTCGTCCCTCGTTGGTACACGTAGATCCATATGGTAGAGCAGATGCGAGCCATGCTGTCACTACTGTAGCATGAGGGGTACTGCCTCCCCATGGGAGAGTACATGGCTGAGTAGTAGATACTGGAGCAACTATCCCACTCGTACTCCCACTATCGACGAGTCTAAGTATCTCAGTGATACCACTCACTCGATCTACCGTGACATATCTAGAGAAGTTGCCATATCCAGTCTGGATACGTAGAGAGCGGATAGAGCTCGATAGTACAGATACTCAGTTCTTGCTGGCTGCTATGATGATATCGCCATTGGCTCTATACGTGATCATAGCCATCGTGACACCTGTCATATCTGGAGTATCGAGAGATCCAGAGGATATAGCGATATCTGAGATCTGATACTTGGGATCACTATCAAAAAATGGAGCAACGAGTCTCGTCTCAGTACCGGTATATGCTGTTCCATAGGCATAGTTGGTACTGACTCCTGTAGATGAGACTGTCACGACACGCTCATCAGCTATGATGAGACTCGTAGTTGCTCCTGAGAAGACTCACTTGCCGATGATCATATTGTTGCGAGCGGTGCGGATCTGATCGTATACGATATTCGAGAGTCTCTCTGCTCTCGTCTGATCGATACGAGTATCTCGGTTCATATAGCTCGCAGCTACGATGAAGAGTCCGATCAGAGCAAGTGCGATCATCATCTCGAAGAGTGTGAATCCTTTTTTATAGGCTATGAGCATAGATATGGATTATATAGTATATCCTATATTGTATTATATTTTTGGAGATATCCAAATCTTTATTGGTACACCCACGGAGCCAAGAAGCTGAGGATATATCCGAACATAAAGAGGATAAAGAGTCAGATAACAATATTGATAGCCCACGTCTT
>JAYSSB010000025.1:0-5929 GCA_043720755.1 Candidatus Altimarinota bacterium
GTACTCTGCGAGTCATCATATCTGATACTGATCTCGATGATAAGAAACCTATCCTAGATCAGCTCATGTGACTCCTCCAAATACACTTCTCACAGATGCATACTAGTATCATGAGAATCCATGTCAATAATCAAACTGAAAAAAACGTAGAAGCTGCCATGAGTTCATTCAGTATGATCAATGAGTTCGTTGGGCGAGCAATAATTATACTCAGGCGGTTTCCAGATACAGAGTCGTACCTCAAGATTTGGAAAAATGGACTGAATATATTGCCAACACAACATCATCTCGACCATACGATTCATACTATGCCTGAAACAGTACAATAAAATCTATTAATCCTCTCTAAATATGACACTCGCTGTAATCTGATGCCAGGATGATAATACTAAATTACCAGAAACAGAATCAAAATCTAAGCCTATTCTTGATGGATATGCTATTGTTTCACACGGTGGTATCGGGGATGAGCATAGGGAATATGGTGACGAAGGAAAACCTAAGCATAATCTCAGTGGATCATGTCATGAGTTGCGAATATTTTTTGGTAAACAGGTATACCGAGTTCTCGTAGATATTGGAGCATATCAGTGACCTGGCAAACTTGTGAGAGATATACCAGTGATTTCTGAGTGAGTTGACGCCATTATCCTCACGCATCCTCATATGGATCATATTGGAGATTTTCCTCGAATATTTACAGGTAATAGTGAATTCTGAGGTCAAGTATATGGTACTCCTGCAACCAAGGACGCTGCAGATATAGCTCTCACTGATGCAGCCAAGATACTTGCTCGAGAATATGAAAATAAACAGTTTGGCTATACAGAAATGCTCAAAGAAATTGCCTGAGCACTCCTCAAAATCAAAGATAGTGCACCAGGCAAGAAACAAGTAAAAAGAAAATGAAATGGAGATCGAGTCACTCAAAGTTGACACTCTATAGATAAGAGACAGCTCATAGCTGATGCAAATACAGTACTCGAACGCTACAGAGTAGATGTAGATTCTGATATTGGATACAAGAAACAAATGGAACAACACGCACCAACTAAGCCTGCCTATAATCTCGAAGATGTAGAGCTCGCACTTTCTAAAATACAAACTCATACTATCAAAGATGGATGGAAAGATCTCATACCGGGGAAACTTGCATTCAGATTTTATAATGCTGGACATATCATCGGGAGTGTGAGCGTACTTTTTCGTATCACTCAGGATGGCAAAACTCGCAATGTGCTCTTTTCAGGAGATCTCGGATCGTATAAGTGGGATTTTCATCCTACGGGACTCCCAGTTCCACCTCACAATCTCCCGATCGATACTGTACTCATAGAGTCTACCTATGGTGGCAAGGTACGCTCAGATTTTGCTATATGACTCAGGGATTTTCAGGAAAATCTAGTACATGATCTCAAGAAATATAAGCAAATAGTACTCTCTACTTTTGCTATGGATCGTACTCAGATCATGCTCAATATCCTCATCCAGATGAAACAAAGATGAGATATAGATGTCGATATACTCCTTGATTCTCCAGCAGGAACCAAACATACGATGAACTACCTGAAGCATTCTAGGCGGATCGACCCGACTATAGCGAGCAAACATGTTCCGAGTATTCACAAGACTCTCTATGATGACTTTGTTCAAGAAGAATGAAGGAAACTCACAGAATTCGTAGATAATATCGACCCGTCGAATTGATACTATACTATTCTCGATAAAAATAATAAGGCTTCACTTCTTGCCTCTGAAAGACCAAAAATCATCATCACTGCATCAGGTATGGCAGAATGAGGTATGGTAATATCTCATCTTGAGAAAAATATTTCTAATCCTGAGGTAGCATTTTATTTTCCTGGATATCTCGTACCTGGTACACTCGGATATGCACTTGCGAGTGATACTCAACCTGGATGACAACAGAAAAAAGTCAAAATAATAGGAAAAGACTATCAGGTCAAAGCTCGAATGAGGCAATTTAATTTTCTCTCTGGACATGGCGATGAAGAAGATCTCCAGACATGGCTCTGAGCTATCAAGCTCAGGAAAGATGCCACAGTGAGAATCATCCATGGAGATGTCAATGGATCAAGTCTCGCACTTCTCAATACACTCGAGAGATCTCAGAGATATCTCTGAAAAAATGTGATTGTACCGAATATCGGCGAAATCACTCAGTTTCCCCTCAAAAAAGCTCTAAAAAAACCAGTAACTAAAAAACCTACTCCAAAGATCAAGAAATAATATAAAAAAATCTCTCTCAAAATTTTGAGAGAGATTTTTGATTTCTGGATCTAGTCATGTCTATTGATTGTATCATCTCGATGTGGGATAGCGTCATCGGAGAGAGTATATATCACCTTGGAACCTATCTCTATCGTACCTACGATATCTGATATGAGTACCTCATCATAGTCATCGATCTCAGGAGCTGCCATCTCTGGACGGATGATCACGGTCGTATCTCGGATATCCATGATATATCCTGCTTGTTTTTGATTTTTTCTCTCGGCAAATTTGGCATCGTAGACTCCATTGAGAATAGGAGTGATTTCTTTTATGCGATTTTTTGCAATAGTTTCGTCTACCTTGTTCGGGAGCTTGGAACTCGCAGCCAGTGGCTCATCATGATACTCAAATATCCCAACAGATTCGAACTGGTACTTCGCCACAAAATCCATCAGTATCTGGAAATCAGTATCTGTCTCACCTGGGAATCCGATGATGAAGCTCGTACGGATAAAAGAAGCAGGGAAGTGAGCTCTGATATACTCGATGAAGCTATCGATATGTGCACGATCGTAGTGACGACCCATGAGCTTCAGTATATTCTCACTCGCATGCTGGAATGGTATATCGAAGTATGGGAGGAAGTGTTTCAGCTGGGTCAGTTTCGACAGATGATCGAGCGTGAGGATATCTGGATAGAGATAGTAGACTCGATACCGAGCCCCTGTGCCTGATGCAGTGATCGTCTCGTCGATCGCCTGGAGCATCTCGATGAGTCTCGCCTCGTTGTAGATATCTGTCCCATAGCGAGTCGTATCTTGTGATATTATCTGGATCTCCTTGATTCCTTGATCGAGCATTGTTTTGACCTCTGCCACGATACTCTCTATCGGACGACTCGTCTGACGACCACGTATGGTAGGGATAATACAGAATGTACAATTATTGTCACATCCCTCAGCGACTTTCAGATACTCATATCCGAACGGTGCATGCATATAAGCTCTGACCTCATCTCCTCTCCAGACGAATGCCTTTTTCCCTTTGCCCGGTGCAGTGATCGAAGCGAGATAGTTCGAGAGGGTTTTCTCTTTGGACTGCTTGTGTGCTTGCTTGGCCTTCACGATAGCTCCGAGATTGAACTTGGATTTTTTACCGAGTACGAGTTCCTCGATGACTGAGTACGACATAAATGGCACGATCGAGACGAGATTTTTGAGTCCAGCGAGAAATGCATCATCCTTCACACTCACATAGCATCCCATGAGTATCAGCTTCTTCCCGAGATCGTCATAGTAGCTGAGTGTATTCTCTGACTCCTCTCGAGCTGACGAGAGGAATCCACACGTATTGACGATGACATACTCCGTATCAGCTGACTCAGGATCCTCGATATACTCGATCGGAGCACGATCCGAGTACTTGAGTATCTCACCGATGGCGAATTCGAGATCGACCATATTTTTGGAGCAACCGAGATTGATAGCAGAAAAAGCGAACATAAGTGATACATTATAATAATTTTCGAAAGTATAGAAAAAAACTTGCAAAAAGCAAGGAGTTGACTAATATATATTTGTAATTATTAAGCCAAAGTCCTATGACTCTAGAAACTAATTGGATCTCAACGGATGTATCTCAATGAGAATGATCTCCAAATACGTCTGAAGTAGATATACCTGAAACGGTATGTCGAGTTATGGACCTATTGTGAGTTGATCCTGATCTCCAGAAAAGTGATGGATTTGCCCAAGAAGTTCACACAGTCATCAAGCATGCTCAAAAAGGTATGGACCGCTCTATTAAGAAAAATCAAGACAGTGAGCAAGATGCTATCGATGATCTTCCTCAGGTACAAAAACTTGCAGATATCCTCGCTATAAATATATATAGCGAGGAGAACTATCAAAAAGGAATACGTGCTGTGCTTATGATTCGACGATCGGTCTTATATAAGATGGAGGTTACAAAAATTTCTTAAAATCCCAACATCTTCACAAATTCGTTTTCCGTTTTCTCTGCCCGCTTCCACATTTTTGGCACTAGTGATCCGCTTATGAATCCTGGGATCGTATTCACTTCCAGGAAGTAGAGATCCGATCCATCATATGGCCAGTCGAGACGAACCACTCACTTCGTCCCGATATATTCGCAGATTCTGAGACTCTCATCTGAGAGTCTTTTTTGCAACTCGTCTTCTCCAGTTATGAATACTTCATTGGATCCGTCAGTATCGTATTTTTCACTGTAGTCAAAGAAATCTTCCGAAATAGTATATATCTCGATAATCGGTAATGTGTGATATCCACTCGCATCTCGATAGACTCCGATGGTAAACTCACGTCCCTCTATGCACTCTTGTATGAGGATATCATCTCATATGATATCTTTTTGTGCCTGTATGAGTTCGGCTCGACTATCTACTCGAGCTATCTGTATAGAGCTGCCTCACTTGTTCGGCTTGACGATGACTGGATAGCAGATGAGTGGATTCTCGAGCTGTGATATATGATCTCATATCTCGAGAGAGAGTGAGCGGGGGATATGTACTCAGATAGTCGAGATATATTGATTGGTTTTGTTTTTATCGATACAGAGACTATGTACACCAAAGTCCGAATACGCATACCGACATCCGAGAGTCGCGAGGAATGCTGTGATCTGTCCATCTTCGCCGTAGACTCCGTGAAATACTGGGATCACGAGACTGTAGGTCTTGTATTCTCCGAGGAAAACATCGATCTCAGTAGGGAAATCATACAAATCTACAATATGTCAAGCAGAAATACACCATTCTCGCATATTCTCTCCACTCAGGAGTGCGATATGACGTTCTGTTGATGTTCATCAGCTGAGTATGGCAATTCGCATAGTCTATTTTAGATGTATAGAGCATATCAAAAATCAAAAAGAAATCAAAAGTAAAAAAATAAGCTAAAATTTAATAATTGATTAATACTCTTATTTATAATAAAAATACTTAATGTATTTTACACATATTCTCGTGTATTCTAGAGATCTATCTATACCATCTCGTATACTATTTTGGATGACTCTCTGTGTGAGCGTGATTGTACCATTTTATGCATATGCAGGTATCGAGTTCGTCTCACTCCTCCCCAATCCTCTCTGAGATGATACTCTCTGAGAATATATCGAGATACGCAATACTGGTTGTCATACTGTAGATATCTGATGATATCATCTCTATGATGCATCGAACAAGACCTATACAATCCCGAGTGGTACGACTATTGGATCTCACTCGAATATAGACTTCCCATATCGAGAGACCAAGATATCTCTCAACAATACGGGTATCGAGACTATCACACTCTCGAGTACTACTGGAGCTATTATCGATACAGACAGCTACTCTGGAACTCAGTGAGATGATGTGGTTATATATCTCACTATGACTGAGGAGAGTTGCGATACGACTACTATCATAGTCGAGAGTACTGCAGGAAATACGAATACAGGAACTGGCTCAATAGGTACAACAGATACTGGAGCTACAGATATAGGATCGTGAACTGTAGATATATCACTATGACAATCATCAGGATCGACCAATACTGGGATCATCCAAAACCCTCCTTTGAGTTCTACTATTCAAGAGGGGAGTGGATCAATGAGCAGCGGGGCTATGAGTTCTGGGAGTATCAATACAGGTACTACAAATACAGGAAGT
>JAYSSB010000026.1:0-2124 GCA_043720755.1 Candidatus Altimarinota bacterium
ATACGATCCTGGAAACTCGGGAGACGATCTCCGCTCGTGAGGATATCAGGAGTTCCTCAGAGCTTGACGAGAGATCTCTCTAGGATGTCCTTGCTCATACCACTGAGTGGCTCTCAGAGTTGTATCTGATTCGATAGAGTCCTATCTCTATTCACGAGTGATATGATACGATCGAGAGCTTGTTGAGAATTTGATCCCATACGATCGAAGTAGTTCTCCGTGAGCCAACTGAGATTTTCCCTCGTATTTTTATCCCAAATGAGTGTGTTATTTTGAGGATTTTCTTCTTCTAGGGTGGTTTTTTCTTGTATTTTTTGGAGTGACTCCATGATAGTAGTCATCCGGGTGAGAGTTCACCGGATAGCTCATATATCAGGATTGAGGGGGTTGCTACTACTCTTATCTTGTATGACTTTACCCAGACGAGCTTGCTCCATATGCAATACTCCTCATGCTGTCTCGATCATAGTTCGTGAGAATTTCGCAGATTCAGGACTCCTGAGACTGATCTGAGACAGAGTATTGTCGAGCATCCCTCATACTCCTGGGGAGGTGATATCACTCCCATCTCCCATCTTGCCACTGAGTAGCTCCCTCGTATCTCGAGATATAGCTGGCACTATCTGAGCTACTGTATTTCGCTTGGTATCATTGCGTTCTCGGGCTAGATCTATGACAGTAGGCATGATCTCACGAGAGATGGAGAGAGTGCTACGTATCACTTGAGTTCGAGAGGGATTCATATAGACCTCTTTGCTTGTCTTGCCATCACGATCGATGAGAGTATATTTTTCTCATTTCCCATCATAGTAGAGACTTCCTATATTTCCACTTTCGATACTTTTTTTGATCTCTCATTTGGCTCGTTCAGTGGATTCTCATTTGGGAAAGCGAGAATCTATATGGGCTGATATACTCGGGATATCTGATTTTACTGGATATGGGATACCGAGTTTTCCGATTTCTCGTAGAGAACTATTGAATAATCCTTGATTCATTGATTCTTTTCTGAGAACTTCCGTATTTGCGAGGATGATAGATGCACGTAAGATATTATCAAAATCTCACTTACTTGGATCTAGTCCTTTTGATATAAGATCTCGATAGACTGGGTTATTTGGATTTGTACTTGCTTTTCAGAATTCGGAATCGATAAAAGCTTTCCCATTAGTAGAGAGTGTCGACTCGATTTTTGAGACTTCAGACTTTGCTATCTGCTCGTTCTCTTTCCATTTGATAAGTGCCTGTTTCTTTCATTCATTTCACTCATCAAGTGATACCACCGCCTGATCAATGACTCACTTTTCAATACTCTTTGATACCACCGCCTGATTCATTGACTCTTTGCGATACTTCACGAATTCTCTATAGTCTTTTCCAGTCCATGTTCCCTCATCTCGTTTTTTGATTGCCTCATCTATGCTCTTATTCCCATATTTCTGTAAAAATTCTTCAAAGCTATCTCCATTTGATGAATATTGTCAATACTCCAAGCCTTTTAGAGATTGTCCCAGAAAATTCTTTTCTACATCTGAATTATCAGTTTGTTCAAAAATTTTTATGTTTTCAGAAACTGACTTAAAAAATTCTTGAGGATTTGTTATATAATCAATATTTTTTGACAGTACTGGGTCATTTTCGATCATTTTTTTGACTTCAGGAGCCTGCTTCGCTAAAATATCCTGATTTGATCCAGGACTTATTCAGTTTTCAGAGAGTGTTTTATTGAATTCAGACATAAAAAATGATACCAAGCTATATTATGATATCATTTTTCTATTTTTTATACAAAATTATGCACTAAGAATTTGTGTTTCTAGTCCAGGTATTGCTCTGATTCGGTTTATGATCTCTAATGGCTTATTTGATAGGATAATTTTTTTGAAGTCTCACTTCAATTTAGTATACTCACTAGAGTTAGTATTTCAACTTTGTGTAAGTTTTATAAAATATTCTAATGTAATCAATTTAGTTTTGATAAGCTCTTTATCTAGTTCTGTTCATTCAGCTGTCTTTGATACCACCGCCTGTTTGCCATTTTTTATTCACTCATCAAGTGATACCACCGCTTTTATATCTTTCGTATCTTGATACTTCACAAATTTATCAAAATCTTTTTCTGTC
>JAYSSB010000027.1:0-2101 GCA_043720755.1 Candidatus Altimarinota bacterium
CTTGATCTCATACAGGAGATAGGACCACATCGACATATTATGAGTGGCTATATTCTTGGATCCATATTGTCGATCGAACTCTGCATTGACCCCGGCAAGTTCTGCCTGGATACCGAGAGAGCTCGCTATAGATACAGCCGAACTATCAGGGAGTATCAGGCGATAGACGTCGCTCGGGAGTCTCCGAGAGAGTACCAAGAAAAAATCCCGAGAAAGCACAAAACCAGCACTCGAGAGATCGATAGTGAGCGTTCCTGGATTTTCTCTGTATTGTCGTGTGATCTCTTTGAGAGCTTGTGTCTGTGAGAGTTCTGATGGGATGGAGAATGGGGTTTCTTTATTCATATTGATAGAGTACATAACGAAGGAGTCTGACGAGGGGATCTTTTTTGACGTAGAGGAGTTCGCTCGCCATCAGAGAGAGTCACTCTACTATACACCGATCGTATGGAATAGCTGGATCGAGTGTATCGTGGAGCCTATGATGTGGGATATCATATCAGAGTGTATCGTGGAACTGCGAAACAAATACTGATCGAATATCTCGATTCTCGAATATACTCCCATGCAATATCAGATGTTCGAGCTTGATATGGATACGATCTCATCCGAGATAGGCACATATCATATCGATCACGTATGCTGTCCAGTCATCTCGACACTCCGTGTGTATATCTCGAGATATCTCGTTTGCTATACAGATCACGTTCTCGATCTGGAGGAGCGAATAGTCTGGATGCCTCTCTGCAATCATATCCATCAGCATCTCAACTCCGTATGGGAATATCTCAAAACCCAATATCTCATCTCCATCCAGCAGTGTAACTGTCGTATGTGTATACCCGATATCGATGAGGCAGTTTTGAGTCGATGCGAATCGTGTCGTCTCGATCAGTTTGGGGAGGATCAGCGGTGTAGGGATGAGTGATATCGGTTTCTTACCGAGAGTAGATACAATAGATCTGATGATATTGAACTCACTCGATGGGACGAATATGTTGAGTACCGTGAGCCTGACTCGTACCCCAGAGAATCCTACTGGACTCGATACTGTCCGTCCATCGATAGAGATCGAGATGATCGTAGAGGATACGAGTTTGAGATCATCTCCATCTATGCCGTACTGTTTGCGACTTTTGACACGAGCACGCTCATAGGAGTCTCGCTCGATACGGGCGATCATCATATCGATCTCACTCATCGTGAGAAGGGACTCTGGATGAGATCTACTATATTGAGACGTGATAGAATCAGATATAAAAGATCGAGACGGAAAACTCATAATCATATCCTCAGGAATATGGTCTCACGAATGACTCGACTGTATGATCGCCTGGTCGATACTACTTGCTATACCAGATATATCAGCGACTCTCGATCATATCCAGTTCTTGCGACTCTGTCTCACACTCGAGAATCCACTACAAGCGAGAGATCCATCTTGCACATCATAGATACCCGCTCGGACACGATAGAGTCAGAGATCGATAGAGATGAATCTATGATAATCATGTATATGAGAGAGACGAAACACCATGAAAAAAAGTACCAAAATATGAATGCAATAGTACACAAATACGAGAGAAAATCAACTATTTGCAAAAAAAGAGAACATGTGACATACTGGAATTATATATGAAGACTCCATCCCTCACGCAATCTCGCAAAAATAGTATCCTATCGATCATAAGTTGGATAGCTATCGGTATATCCAATAATATACTCTATCGATATATGATTGATCTCTATGGCAGCATGAGTGACATTATTACGAGAGTATACACTCTATGTGAGATACTCATCATAGTCATAGTACTCGCCTATATCATAGGGTACATATTTCGTGAAATACGTCACTCATTTCTTGCAGAAGGGGCTATTATACGGAGATTTCTTCCATTGATCAAAGTGATGACACTCGGATTCGTATGGATAACTGGAGGTTTTTATATACTTGATGCTATACATATCAATACTTCAAGTATCCTCACGGGTGCTGGGATCGGATGAGTGCTTTTGGCTATTGCAAGTAGAGATATCATTACCAACTTGTTTGGAAGCGTATCGATCCTCTTATCGCGAACATTTGATATAGGGGATA
>JAYSSB010000028.1:0-5859 GCA_043720755.1 Candidatus Altimarinota bacterium
TCTCGCAGGTGCAAGCTATGATGAGTTCTTCCCATACTATCAGTGACTCGGATACTACTCCAGAGCTCGCAATCTCCTCAAAACTGCGAATATCGTGAGTAGTGAACATGCCTGAGTTTTCCCCCGAGACAAGCAACAACTCAAAAAACTCCCCGGAGTCGGCGAATATACGGCGAGAGCGATCCTCGCATTCGGCTATGGCGATCCACTCCTTGCCTGGGATACCAATCTAGAGACTATATTCTCGAGATACTACAACTGAGCCAAAAATATCAAACTCACGGAAGATAGAAAAAATGAAATCGAGAGAGATTTTCAAATATTTGTTTCTGTGAAGTCTGCAGAGCAGTGAATGGGGGTTCAGGGGGGAGACACTGTCCAAAATTTTCAACAGAAAATTTCGAGCGATGATGAAAATAGAAATATAATGAGCGGAGCAAATAACTGAGCGAGTTTATTGACCCCCGATGCTTTTGATACTTTTGGCAGCAAAAGTATAGAGAATGGTGTCTGAGAAAATATGTTAGCAAGAAATATCAATAACGCTCTCATGGACTGGGCTCGTATAATGGAGCCAAAAAATGCTAGCCTTCTCGATAAAAATAGCTATATATTTACAGAAAGTGAATTCTATAGAACAAATTGATCCGATGAGATCATAGAGAAAAAAATATCTACCTCATTCCCTATTCCTGATGCCCAGATAGTTGTAATACTCCATCAGGATCATAGAGTATACTACTCTATGTCAGATGATTCATATACTCCTTTTACTTTGCCAGCAAGCGAAGAGAGAGATATACGTTGATATGTACAATCATATTTCAGAGAAAAATATGGGCTCGAGCTCTCAGTACGACCGGTTCACAAAAAGTGGATAACCAGAGATGGAAGACCCTATATCGCTGTAAACGCTCAGATACAGACGGGGGACTCTAGTGGATTCAAGCAATATAGCAAGTCAGATATGCGTATATCTACTGAAGATCTCTATTCTCTATAATTCTCATGATCATCTCAGCCTCAATATCTGTGACAGGTGTGATCGAGAGTCGGCTTCACTTTTGCAGGAGCTTCATCGTAGCAAGTTCTGGAATCGATCTGATCTCCGTAATAGAGAGGATATCTGAGAACTTCGAGACGAATCCCACATCCACACACATCCATATGGGCTTCTCACGAGTTGACCTAGGATCATAGTGCTTGTCTCAGAGGATGAACTGTGTCTCATCAGGATGTGGAAGTGATACGACCTGAGCGATTCCTATGATGCCAGGAGTTGCACATGACGAGTGATAGAAAAATACTCGATCTCAAATCTGCATATGATCTCGCATATAGTTGCGGGCGAGGTAGTTGCGTACTCAGAACCAACTCGACGATCCATCTCGCTCTAGATGGTCTATTGAGTATTCTGTGGGTTCTGATTTCATGAGCCAAGAGGACATAGTATGATTTTCAGAAGTAAAAAATCCCAAGAAATTCTCGGGATTTTGATATATATTTACATTGCGATCTTCGCCGGAACTCCAGCGACTCAGTCAAAGAATAGATCGAATTCTTCTTGTGTCATCTCTTCTACTTTGAGGAGATTTTCAGCGATCTGCTCATGGAGTGCTTTATTCTTTTTGATGATTTTCTGAGCAAGAGCATAAGCATCTTGGAGGAGTCATCTGACTTTCTCATCGATGAGTTTGCGTGTATCGTTGGACATATCTTTGCGAACTCACTCAGTCGAGTCTGGAGCATAGTTCTCAGCACCGAGGTCAGGATCAAATCCGTATCTCATGACCATAGCTCTCGCGATCTCAGTAGCTCGCTCGATATCTGAGCTTGCCCCAGTCGTGATATAGTCAGATCCAAAGAATATCTCCTCAGCCACTCGTCCGCCATAGAGAGTAGCGAGTTCATCGAGATACTTCGCCTTGGATGTATAGGTACGATCTTTCTCCGGGAGGAACCATGTGACTCAACCTGCTCCTCCACGAGGGAGAATAGAGATCTTGTGTACTGAATCAGTATGAGCTAGCATCTTCCCGACGATTGCATGTCCGACCTCATGGATTGCCGTAAGACGCTTCTCATGATCGGTCATTCGTAGAGATTTTTTCTCATTTCACATCACGACTTTTTCGATAGATTTTTGGATCATCTCTTGAGTTATACTTTTCGCACTTTTCTTACCTGCGAGAATAGCTGATTCATTTAGCAGATTGCCGAGTTCAGCACCAGAGAATCAGATAGTGATCGCTGCGATACGATCCCATCGGACATCATCAGCAAAGGGCTTACCCTTCATATGAACCTGGAGGATTTTTTGACGATCTTCGAGTGTTGGGAGATTGATCGTCACTTTGCGATCGAATCGTCCTGGACGCAGGAGTGCACTATCGAGTACATCAGCTCGATTGGTCGCTGCCATGATGATCACATTGGTCTCGTTGTCGAATCCATCCATCTCAGTGAGGATCTGATTGAGTGTCTGTTCTCGCTCATCATGACCACCTCCGATACCAGGAGATCGTTTTTTGCCTATTGCATCGATCTCATCGATGAATATGATCGACGGAGCATGTTCACGAGCCTCACGGAAGAGATCTCTCACACGAGCTGCACCGACACCGACAAACATCTCGACGAACTCTGATCCAGATATAGAGAAAAATGGAACTCCACTCTCCCCTGCTACCGCTCTCGCAAGGAGAGTCTTACCAGTACCTGGAGGGCCAACCATGAGTATACCTCGTGGTATCTTTGCTCCAAGATCTTTGTATTTAGCTGGATTCTTGAGGAAGTCGACTACCTCTTCAAGATCAGATTTTTCTTCATCAGATCCAGCTACATCAGCGAATGTGACAACTTCATCTACTTCAGGATCGTACATCTTTGCTCGTGATTTGATAAACTGCATAGGACTCCCCATACCTCATCCACTCATACGACTCATAAGGAATATGATACCAAGGATCGTGATGAGTGTGAGTCCGAGACTCGGGAGGAACTCCCAAAACGCCTTAGACCAATCGTTGTTCTCTATGGTCACACGAGTAGGATTGGTCGGATTGGAGAGACCGATATCCGTGATCGATACGTTGGCGGGGAGAGTAGTACGATCGATAGACCTCTTTGTGAGAATTTTGCCATTGACTACGTTTGCGATTGCTTGTTTGCGTGCTTGGATCTGGTTCCCTGATATAATGATATCTTCATAGGAGCCAGATTGATAGTTAGATCTGATCTCATTGACTCCAATTTTGTCATTGTAGACGATAGTCTCTCTACTCTGAGAGAGCCAGAGTGTATAGAGTGCCCAGATGAGGGCACATATGAGAAGTGGTAACAGAAAACTCCGAGGAGTTATCTCGATGATTTTGACTTGAGTATTTTTGGGGAGGTGTATTGGGGACTTCTTGGTAATCGGTTTTTTGATTTTTTTGGGTGCCATAGCGTGATACAATATACAAAATAAGCTGAAACAGTATATAAAAAGACTCCGAAAAAGCAACAAGATATTGATATGATCTAGTGCGTATTGCGTATCTCGAATGTATACCTCATATCCCCAGATCGATCCTCTACTCGTCGAGAAATATCTATCAACAATCTAGAAAAAGTAGCAAAATCAGCTGGAGGAAATACCAACTCAAATATATCAAAATCACAGAATATAAAGTGGATTGACTCGATGGGATGACGAGAGGTCTGGAGTATGGACGTCTCTGTAGTTATCGAATTGAGCATATCATAGAGAGCATCCCAATTGTGTCCAAAATATCATGGAAAATTGAGCACTCGGGCAAATTCATGCATCAGAGATTGTGATGAAGTGATATTTTTGAGTGAGATGGATATTTTTTTGATCATAGATTATTGGATATATGGCCCACTACTATCTATAGAATCAATCTTCCAGAGTGGATCAAGTCGTTGGAGTGACTCATATATTCAGTTAAAATGCAGAGCTCCATATACTATAGCGATATTCTCTGTTGGATGAGCCTGTATATAGGATATGATCGTATCATTGCGATCGTGGATGATCGTATCAAACAGTTGAGACTGATCACTCGAGGAGAGGAGTCCACTGAGATCATCTGATCGACGTAGTGACCAGTTAAGGAGTCCACGACCTACCCAGGATATCCATCTACGTTCGGGTCGCGTGAGGAGCGTACTCGCTGACTCTATCTCTCGTTCGATATCACGGAGGGCCCCTGGTTCAGATGACGATACTGTGCCAGTTCCCATCATATTCACGATATCGTCAATAGAGAGATCTACTGATCTGAGTGCACCTGTAGATATACCCATATAGAGGTACTGGTTATCCTGACTCTGTAGTGATAGTATATCTGCGATACGAGCATAGAGTGTAGGAGTAAAATCGAATCCTATCGACTGATTGAATTTTACCTGATTCTCTGGAGTTCCTGGCTTCACTCACTCAACAAGGATAGTATAGCCACTTGCAGAGAGCGATTGGATAGTTTTCTTTTTTTGATCGTAGAATGCTGGAGTCGCAATATGTGACATCCCGACGAACACAAGTCTCTGACCAGAGTGTGAGAGCGATATATCTGAAACTACTCACGGATACATATGTTGATACGAGACAAACAAGAGCATCACACTGACAAAAAATCAAATCGTAGAAGCAATAATCAATATATATCTGAGAATTGTCTCTTTCCAGAGCTTGGCAATACTACGACGAAATATCCATATCAGGAAAAATATAGCGACAGCAACAAGTATGATTTGTATAATAAAAGATACAAATGATATAATACCGAAGAATCACTCAAATATAAGAGCAATGACTGCAAATATATACCCGATGATTTTAGATATTTTCATACTATCTTTTTTTACGTGGTTTTTTCTTACCAAATGTATCGATTTTTTTGTCTGCAAGTTTCTTCTCGAGTTCGACGATCTCCTCACCGAAGTGATCTTCCCGAGATCCTCCTTGTTCCTTGGGCTTGAACATACTCTTGCGAGATCTGAGCTCGATCTCGATCGGTGTACCATCAAATCCGAATATCTCACGGATTTTGTTCTCTATATAGCGGACATAGGAGAAGTGGAAATGATCAGAGTTATTGACTGATATCATAAATTTAGGGGGATTGACATCAACTTGTGATCCGTAATATACTTTTGGCTTGTGAGATTTGCGATTACCACTTGGTGCATGATCATAAGTGATCTGTTCGAGGAATTTATTAAATACTCCAGTCTTGACTCGTTTATTGCGTTCTTCTCTGATTTTGATCGCATGTTCGAGGATGAGATCGATACGCTTTCATTCGATCGCTGTCGTGAATACAACAGGAGCATATGAGAGAAAATCGAACTTCTTCGAGAGATAATGCATATATCTATCTAATATGGTATCCTTGTCGATACCTGGCTTACCGAGAACCTTGTCCCACTTATTGATGACGAGGATGATTCATTTTTTCTCCTTCATAGCCTCTCCAACAATATGCTCATCCTGATGAGCGATCCCCTCGTAGGCATCCATGACGACTGCGACGACGTCAGATCTCTCGACAGACTTCTCCGCTCGCATGACACTCCATTGCTCGATATTGGCTGATCCGATCTTGCCAGCTCGGCGTATCCCTGCGGTATCGATGAGGACGATATCCTCATCTTGGAACTTGATCACTGTATCGATAGCATCTCGAGTAGTTCCTGGCATATCATAGACGATCGATCGGGTCTCTCCTGAGATAGCATTCACGAGTGATGACTTCCCGACATTGGGCCTACCGATGATCGCAAGACGGAGCATACCCTCGTGGAGCTCATTGGGTATATATCCAAATCCCTGAGCCTTGAGTATCTCAGCCA
>JAYSSB010000029.1:0-2069 GCA_043720755.1 Candidatus Altimarinota bacterium
CTTTATTGGTACACCCACGGAGCCAAGAAGCTGAGGATATATCCGAACATAAAGAGGATAAAGAGTCAGATAACAATATTGATAGCCCACGTCTTGAGGGTACTCTTTGCCTTGATATCATCTCCTCACGCAAATGACCATGCAATACCGAGTCCTACTACAGCGAGTACACTCAGGAGGAGTACAATATTGATCACGACTCTCACAATATCTCGAAACACTGACTGAAATCCAGCAAGACCAGTTGAGATTTTACATTCATACTTTCTTTGAGGAACTGGGATTTCAGATCCACATATTTTTCAGGCTGAATCTTGCCTTTCGCCCGAACTATTGATGCACCAGCATATTGCACCTGGAACTGCTTCAGAAGTGAATATTGTCTGAGTATCAGTAGCATATATCGTACTGGATATGAGTCCAGATGAGATGAATATGATGAAAAGGAGAATGATTTTTTGCATATATTTTTAGAGCTGGAACTTGATGAGATCAGTCATGAAGCTGAGTCCAGAGATCAATATGATGAGGGCGATACCTGTATTGACGAGGATGGATTTGCCCTTTTTGATACGCTCTTCGTCTCCAGCTGATGTGATGAAAAGATATCCACCCCATATCAGCATAAATATCGATATAGGACCAGCGATATAGAGTACAAGAGAGAATAGTGTACCACCGATACTCGGTATATAGTTGCCAAAGTCTCCGACCGCCACGAGCTCTCCCCAAAGTTGCACGAATCCGAGGAATACAAGGCCGAGTATCCCATATATGATACGATTTTTGGCTTTTTTCTTTTTTTCATCATCGCCTCCTGACACCAAGAGTTCAAATAGTCCCCACGTGAACATCAGTACCGCTACACCAAATGCAAATACCCGGAAAAATGCTATCAAGTTGCCGATGACCCCCTCGAATCCTGCAGTATTCCAAAATATAGATCCTCCGCTACTTGCAGACCAATTGTCTGGTTGCCCGATTGTCGCACCAGATCCTGGAGCAAATATTTCATAGATAAAATTCGGAATATTGAGGAACAAAAACCCTACGAGTGCGTATGTGATCTGTTTTCTCTGAGTTTTGATCGTCTCCTCGCTATCAGATCCGAGTATCATATATACTCCGATCATCACGAGATATATCAGAGCAAATCCTGATACCACGATCCTGAGAACTCCCAGTATGCGAAATCCAAAATCCTTCGCAGCCGTCACAGAGTCGCCACCACTAGACCCTACGAGTATCGATCCCTCGATGATCTTCTCAGACCCGGGTATCTCAACAGCTCCATATGTCGTCAGTAGGAGGGCGGTACTGCATCCGAGTATGACAATGAGAAGTGACAAAAATTGACGAAACATAACGAGGGTATTAGGATTTGATATGGAGAGTCGAGAGAGTGTGATCGATTTGTGCCTCATCTGCCTTGAGATCTTCATTGGCTTGAGCGAGTTTGGCAATATCACTCTCGATAGCTCGTTCTGCTGATTGCATAGCGAGTTTTGCATCTTCGAGTTTTTTGATCTCTGCTTGATTGTGAGCGATGAGATCTTCATCTTTTTGTCTGAGAGAGTTGAGTTCATCAGCGAATCCTGATTTAGCTGCTTCGAGTGAGTCAGAGAGAGATGTATCTGTAGATATGAGTACCTCATCTATCCTAGCAATTGGTTCTATTATTTGTTCTTGTATAATTGGCTCTTCTACGAGTGATACGACTGTCTCATCAGATATTGTATCTGTCATATCGAGGAGTGATCCTCATGCGAGTATGTCGGGAGTGGGAGTATCTGTCATATCGAGGAGGTTGGATGTTATGGATGTGTCGTCGACTGGTACAATCGTCTCTTCTGGGATGATCTCTTCGGCTATGATGGTTGATTCTTCTATCACAGCCTCCGATGTGATGGCTACCACTTCTTCTATAGTCTCTCCTGTATCAGGAGTTTCAGTTCCATTGGCCATATCATCAGTGATGAGCATCGTCATATCTCCACCGATATCGATACTATCTATATTGATGACTTCATCTGTCTTGGTTGTCTCTATATCTGCATCTGTAGAGGTAT
>JAYSSB010000030.1:0-5780 GCA_043720755.1 Candidatus Altimarinota bacterium
TTGTGATATTGCCAACTCCGATCTCAGCTATTCCATCGTAACTCAATACACTTCCATCGATGATATAGGTACCCACTATATTTGTGATATTCGGATCAATATAGAGATTTCCTCCATTTCCTGATTCATCTTTTTGGACTACGACTCAGAGAATACTATCACCATTAGTGTAGTACATATCACGATTGATATAGAGATTTGCCCCTTTTACCACGAGAGTGCGTTTACCAGATATACCAGCGGCAAGGGAAAGTATCACATTTCATCCAGTTCTCTCTATCTTGTATATAGAACTTGTTGTTGACTGCTCTACCTTGGCACCCTTAGCATCGCTGGTAGAATTGTTGGGTATAGTCAGGCTATCTACGAGAGACCCAACAGGTGCAAGTGTCATATTGCGTGTAGCGAGAGCAATCGATTGTTTCATCTTATTGCGGACATCTGCACGAGAGAGTCAACCAAATATACTCGTTCCATCAGCGAACTGTCCATCGACAATAGCTCGGATAGTATTGCTTGCTATAGGACCAATGACCTTGATACCAACTTGATTACCAAGTGATTGGGCAATACCCCAGTATCATCCAGTTTTTCCGATGATATCACTATTGTAGAGTATATTTTTGCCATCGAGGATATAGGCAATATGTGTTGAGAATTGTATATTAGAGAGCGTATTGATGGTAATATTTGGTTTTTGTATCAACTTGGAGAAGAATCAGACACTGCTAGGAGTACTCAGTCCAGCAAGTGGGGAAAGGGTATTCGTGATCACTGCATATATAGAAGTACCTCATATGAGATCAAAATTGGGAGAATTAGATCCTGAGAACTCAAGATTGAGATCAAAATATGACGGAACTGCAAGTGCAGTAGCTGCCTGAATGATTGTGATGGTACTCGACTGCTCAGTCCCCTCGATGAATCCTCCAGCTCTGAGGTCACCTGCAATATTTGACACATAGAGAGGTCGGTAGGTCGGATTGGCGAGTATCTGTGAGAATACTTTTGCTGGACCAATGAGCGTATCTGAAACCGTCAGATTCATCGTAAATCCGAATCCAGCAAGAGGATCAGATATGGAGTCTGTAGACCCATAGCTATTAGCTGTTGGCGTATAGACGAAGAGTGGAAGTGGGTATGATCCTGTCGTAGAAGTACGATTACCGAGTGCCTGCGATCCTACAGAAAGAGGGACAGTATTGGCATCTACGAATATAGCGCTTCATCCAGATCGATTGTGTTGATCGAGATGCATCGTATTGCTGATACTCGTAAGTCACAGGTTCACTATACGTGATATGCCTGGAGCTGGGACTATAGCGTTGCCATACTGATCCCTGATACTCTGGACAAAGTTACGTGGCATACCATCTGCGACTGCACCGTTAAGTCCTGATATATCCTGAGTATTGCTTATGGTAGTATTGGGATTGGCATAGACGTCATAACTATAGTCCTTGGCCCCATTCCAGCAGTTCCCTGCCTGATCACATATCTGAGTGACTCGATATATGTATGGTCTTGCTCAATTCACTCCTCGTTCGAGATCAACGTTTTGGATATTTTGAGAGGAGCTCTGTGTATAGGCAAATCCTGATGGAGCAAACACAGAGAGTGTACTTGCTGGATTCGAAAAATCCTCAAATATAGATCGGATAGCTACTGGAGCTCATCCATCATTGTAGGTAAATGTGAATGCTTGTGAGGGGGTCGCAAGGAGGCTCAGAGCAGTGATATTGGTAAAAACACTAGAATCTGGCGGAGTAGTATCCACATAAATAGTTCATCCATCTAGATTTGTAGCAACATAGTTTCAGGCACCATCTTCTATATCGGCAGAGAGCTGATACGCTCTATTAGCAGTACCTCGACTTCCATCACATGTAAATGTAAATGAGCTCCCTACATTACCACATAATATCCAACCACTCCATACTCCAGGTATAAGAGATCATGGATTATCTTGATATCTATACCAGAGATAGTATCTTCGTATCCCTGATCATCCCATATCAGTCCCTACAATTGTAACTGGAAAATTCGGATTATTAGTCCATCAAGCCGTAACCGTTGGAGTATAAGTAATACTTGTCATTATGGGAAGTGTAGAATCCCACCATTGACATTGCCCACTCGCAAGCACTTGTACCTGTCATTGAGTATATTGAAAACCAAAAGTACCAGCAGGACCGACTCATTGAGCAATAGTTGGTGCAATTGCGTCAGGATAAATATCTGGTATACAGTTTATATTCATTCCAGCAACATTGAGAGCTGATCAACTAATACCAGTGATATACCACCTTGCTCCCACATTGGATATAATTCCGAATAATCATATGAAGATAAGGAGAATTTTTATTTTTGTTTTCATGACAGATATTTATATACTCTATCAGAGTATCACAATGTGACAGAGAAACACAGATTTTTGAGTAGATAATTTATATTTATATTGTATAACACTTGATTTTGTGAACTATTTTCAGATATTCATAACTACTCTCTTCATCGGAATCAATATATGGATAGTGCTTGCCGATATCCGCAAGAGAAGAATACCTAATATAGCTATCCTATGTCTCCTGGGACTCTTACCAATATGGTATATTGCATTTCCTATATTAGAAATCAGTGAAATAGCTATATATGCTGCGATGAGTCTCATACTTCTTATATGAGGAATAGGAATATATAGAGAAAATGGATTTCTCGGGTCTGGTGATATCAAATATGCAAGTATCATCATCCTCTATCTTGTTCCCTACTCACTTCCACTCTATATGGGTAATGTGGGGAGTATCACACTCATCATCCTCGTATTCTGGATCAGTATGATCCTCGGGCACTTATTGGCGATACGAAGTCTGATGAATCGAGAAGACCTTGTCCGGATACTCCCCGAAATATCATTGCGAACTGTTATATACGGCTTATGAAATACTTTCCTTGACTGGTGTATAATAGGATTTTTCTTGTATCTCGCACTCCGTAGTGTGACCACCTTAACATTCGAATATATTTCTCTTGATCAGGACTTTTATTTTCTCCTCATGCTCCTGATATTCCTCAGTCGACCTAGACTCCGCTATATACTAACGAAATGGGAATATCATATCTATCCGATCCTCGGGATATGCATCTACTACGGAGTCGCAATCCGTGATATCGGGATATGAGGTATATGGATTGAGGGACAAGCCTATCTCATGGGGATATGGCGGTATGCTCTCGTATTTATTCTATTACAGATAATTGCAAATACAGTATTTCAGCTCTATAATATCGTCATAAATAAGTCTGAATCTGGTAAAATCCTCTATACTATTCCCTACTCCCTTGTCATTTTTGCTGGATTTGCAACTCTCGTATGGGGACATTGGGATCTTATGACAATGCTAAAAGCGGGATTTTAGGTTAAAATTCCTGGGGTTCGTTGTTTTGCTACCTGATAATGGGTCACAAGTGATGACTTTGCCCTTGCCATCATCTCAGGAGCAATATGTGCTTTTCTGATATATTCGAGACACTCCGTATGGACTGCTCGCATATCCTCAAGAAGCTCTTTTCAAAGAGGAGTCAGTCTCGCATGATGATCGAGAATCTGGAGGGAGAGTCAGTTTTTGAGAGTATAGAGTACTGCCTTTTCGAGCCAACTATCTGAAAGGATCAATACACCAGCAATATGAGCCTGCCAGATGACCCAATATGCTCCAGCGAGAGCATGGAGCCCGAGATAGATCCCATGGATATGCCTTGCATCAGGGCGATAGGGAGAATAATATATCTCTCGCATATCCGAGAGGATGAGTTTTTCTGTCTGCATGATTAGATTCATCTTATTATGATTATATTCATGGAGAATCGCTTCAAGTACTGCGATTTCTGGTAATTCTATTTCGATAGGATAACTCATAGTGATATGTCAGATCACATCGGAATAGGATCCAGAGTTATGACTTCCCAGACTTATTCCAAATGGTATTATCTTAATAAGAAGTCTATCAATCTCACTCATGAATCCTGGAGATACCTTCTTGATAATAGAAAATACATTATAAAACAACTCCCTCCATTCATTGGGAGACTTATGACCATAGCCTGCTGTGAGTAACCTATGATCGGGGTGAGTATGCTTATCGATATCTGGATTGGCGAACTGCATCGTGAGAGATATCTGTGTCCCAGCAATTATCTCAGTAGGATCAATAGTATACTTATTTCATTGCTCCTGATATCTAATATACTGATCCTGCAGTTCAGCAAAGATAACTCATGACTGAGAGGATTCAGGACGGCTTGATGCCAGGAGAAGCCCGTGGATATCGGGATAGAGGAGAAAATCTCGAGAAGGTATATCACCTCCGATCTGAGATGACCAGATATTCTCTAGCTTAGAGACAAAAGCATCTTGATACTTTTCGATAAGGGGATTCGGTGTGTATCCGAGGATAGAGAAATAGGGCATAGAAGATTATTTCGGTGGAAAATAAAGAAGAAGTATAATCATTTTTTTAGTAAATTGATCTAATATATACTTATGTAGTCAATATAATCCAATTGTAAAAAACATATACGAGTCAATTTCTATATCTAGAACTGTTACGTAAGTTCATGTTTTATTGTCAAACAATTGATTTTCAACAATGGATACCTTACCAAGATATTTATGAAAAGATCTATTCACAATATAGATCATATGCTCCATATATCCTTTAATATACTGATATTCAACATCATTTCGTGGAAGTATTCCAATAATTCTCTTTCTAGCATTTTTATGTCATTGACAGCTATTATAAGTAATCCAATTGAATTTCTTGTTGAGTATTACCACTAATGATCTTATCCCTATTTCAAGAGATTCTGTATAAGATGGATCCTTGTGAATGAATATATGGCCATCAAAGGATTGATCAAATCCATGGTGATTAATTCTTCCATCATTATAAATAAATAAATTTTTATTAGAATAATCTATAAAACCATAATCCCAATGATATATGTATCAATATACATCTGTATGTGTATTTTTATACAAAAATATTATAAACTAATTAATTAAAAATGGATTTTATCTTATAGACAATCTTTTGTTTTTCTAAAGGGGCAAGTTTCTGTGGACGGAATTCTACAAAATCATAATATCCAGGATGATCCGTACCAAAAATTGTTGCAGGTTTTGCGAGCCAGATACCAGCACATATACTGTTGAGATCACAAGATTTACAAGCCTCTCATTTATCATGTACGAACCATTCGGATTTTTGTTCGACGATCTCACGTTCATCGAGAAAATGTACAATTCTCTCTTCATCTTTTACGATTTTGCGAGTTTCCGTAGAAAAATGCTCAAATCATCGCATATAACAAAGTGGAACTCTCTCTACACGAAATGTACGACCCGTTGATTCAAGATATTGCATGGCTCGCCGGAGTGGGAGCTCAAAAGCTACAAAATCTGGACTAGTCGAAAGAGCCGTATCTGTCTTTCTCATCATGAGAGGATCGAGATTATTCCAGACAAAATGTTGTAACTTGGGGAATTGTTTCGTGAGAAACTGCACTGTTACATCAAGATGAGACTGATTATAATGATTTATCGCCGTATTGATCTGGACACGTACTCAGAGACTATGAGCATGACCGATAGAGAGCATGAGCCGTTTCCATGATCTCGGTGTATCCGTGAGAAAGTCATGAATTTTCGGATTATACGAATACACCGAGAAGTGTACGAGCTCGAGTCAAGCATCAGCAAGTTTTTTCATATAAGG
>JAYSSB010000031.1:0-2068 GCA_043720755.1 Candidatus Altimarinota bacterium
ATGATAGTATGGACATCTCTGATGATGATATCCCCGTCTCTTTCGTAGGTATTGATGTTGATATTGAGATGGTTCATAGGAACAGTATATATAAAAAATCTAAAATACTCAAGCAAATCATCGCTCGCTATCATCAAAAGTCCTCAGTATGCCATCTTGTATGAGCCATACTCGGTTTGATATATGCTCGAGGAGATTGCGATCATGCGATACAATCAGGCTTGTTCCATCAAAATTCTCGAGCATATTTTTGATCACTTCTTTGGAGTGGAGGTCAAGATGATTCGTCGGCTCATCCATGATGATGACATGAGGTCGTGTGAGGAGCATCTTCGTCAGTGCCACCTTGGCTCGTTCTCCTCCTGAGAGTGTCGAGATCTGTTGATCCACCTTGTCTCCTGTGATGAGGAGTCCACCGAGTATCGCTCTGATCTCTCACTCATTCTCATAGTTGCGACCGAGATCTGTGATGATACTCACACTCCCATCGAGGTCTGAGAGTACCTGAGAATATGATCCGATGATGAGGTCAGGATTGGTAGTTATAGTTCCAGATAGTGGTATGAGTTCTCAGAGTATTGTCCTTAGTAGTGTAGTTTTACCCGCTCCATTGCGACCGATGATCCCGATTTTTTCATTTTTGTGTACTATGAGTTCTCCGTGAGTCGTGATGATCGGTGTATTATATCCGACTGAGAGATCCGTGATTGTCATGATCTTTTCTGGGAGTCGTTTCCCAGCGGTGATCGCTATATTGCGTACTGTGATTTCGCCTTCGGGTATTTCTATACGCTCGATCTTGTCGATTTGCTTGATCCGACTCTGGACGCTGTTGGACTTTGACGGAGTATAGCGAAACCTGTTGATCCATGCTTCTTGTTCTTCGATTTCTTTTTTTTGGAGGGTATGAGCTTTGAGCTGTCTATCATATCTTGCTTGTTTCTCGACGAGATAGTCCGCATATTTACTTTGGTAGTTATTGAGTCGTTTTCCTGAGATCTCGACGATCCGATCGGATGTATTATCAATGAATCTGATATCATGAGAGATCGAGAGGATTGCTTTTTTCCATATTTTACAAAATTTTTCTAAAAAGATAATTCCCTCGATATCAAGATGGTTCGTTGGTTCATCCAATATCAGGAGATCTACCTCAGTGATGAGGAATTTGGCTATCTGCACTTTGGTCTGTTCGCCTCCTGAGAGTGATAGGACATGCTGATCGAGCATAGAGTCTGTGAATCCGAAGTAGCGAAGTATCTCAGTTTGGAGATCGTATCTACGATATCCATCGTGATCTCTGAGGTACGTCTTGATCGCGTCACACTCTTCCCACTGTTCATCGTCTCACTCGATATCCGAGAGTCGCTCTACTCGCTCAGTGATATCTGGGAATACCATGAGCATCTCAGCTCTGAGGGTATTGGATATATCTTGCCAGAAGAGATCTTGCGAGAGGTATCATACCCGTAGTCCTGATGCTCGCTCAATCGTACCCTTGTATTCTCCCTCACGTCCGATGATCATCTTGAGGAGAGTCGTTTTGCCAGCTCCATTTTTGCCGATGAGTGCTACCTTGTCTCGACGTGTTATCTGCATCTCAGCATCTACGAAGAGCTCAGTTTGTTCGATATGTTTCGCGAGTCCAGTGATCGAGATGAGTGCTCAGGCAATACGAGCATCTCACGCAAAAAGATACTCTGGAATTGATTCAAGATTGTAGATTTTGTTCGATGTTTTCTCTATTTTGGATTCTGCGAGCTCGAATTCTTTTTCTATGTATTTCACGAGTCGCTTCATCTTGGTTTCTTCTTTGATTTTTTCACTCGCCATCGAGCTCATATAGTCCTGGCACACTTCAGCGACCTCATCGTATGTGAAGTCGGGGTGCATACTGATGACTCGGGTTATGAGTGTAGAGATCATAGATAATTTTATAAAAACCTTCCCCAGTGTGGGAAGGTTTTTGGAGATTTTATGGCTCCCCGAATTGGATTCGAACCAATGACCTACCGGTTAACAGCCGGTTGCTCTACCGCTGAGCTATCGGGGAATATATACAAGAACG
>JAYSSB010000032.1:0-5758 GCA_043720755.1 Candidatus Altimarinota bacterium
ACTCGTCGAGATGGGGAAAAAGAAAGCGAAGAGAGTATTTATTTAGTAAAATTAAAAATTATGAAGAACTATAATGCAGTACTTGATTTCATATGAAGATATTCTTGGATTATTGGGGTTGTAGGTATTTTGATTAAAGTGTGGTTACTTTGACCACTTATACATATAGATTACACTTCTCTACTATTCTTTCTGCCAGAGATATATATAGTATGTTTTCCATTTTTTCGTACAAAAATCAAGAACACTATAATATGGGAATTCTATTACTATTTTATCCTCTTCTTCTTTCTCATTTTATCGTTGATATTTACTATAGGGCTACTATTGGCCACGGTTTCTATATAATAAATCCAAGTCCCATGAAAAACTATAAACTCATATTCACAGTCCCTCAATCAGATGCAGACATGGTTCGAGATGCTCTCGCATCAGAGTGAGCTGGCAAGGTTGGTAACTATTCTCATTGTTCCTTCTCTTCTGTGTGAGTTGGCAGATTCCTCCCACTCGACTGAGCCAATCCAACTATCGGACAAGTTGGTACTCCAGAACAAGTGATCGAGGAGCGAGTTGAGATGGAGGTACCGCGTGACTATATTCATCGTGTTGTTGCCAAGCTCAAAGAAGTCCATCCATATGAAGAAGTTACCTATGATGTGATTGATCGCATCGATTTTTAACCCACTATTCCCATGCTCGCATACACTCTCTCCTACATCTCAGGTATCCTCACGCTCCTCGTCCTCGACGGAGTGATGATCTGGTTCGTGATCCTCCCTACATTCAAAAAATATATCCCCACATATCTCAACACAGATATGAACTTTGTTGCTGCAATAGCCTTTTATCTCTTGTATATCCTCGTACTACTCCTCCTCGTAGTACTCCCATGAGCTGAGATGGGAGCCTGATTACAAAAAATCATCATGAATAGTGCTCTCTTCGGATTCTGAGCGTATATGACCTATGAGCTGACCTCGATGAGTGTGATGAAGTGATGGAGCTGGAATATGGTTCTCATAGACACGACTTGGGGAACGATTCTCACGACGATCATCGGAGTTGTCATGTATAGTGTATATAGCTATCTCGCCTAATGCTCAGATTCGCAATAGTCATATTATCTATTCTCATATTGATATCACTGGATATGCTCTCCAAGATATTCGTACGAGATACACTATTTGGGTCATGGCAATCCATCTGTAGTGATCCTGGGAATCATACATTTGCTACAGTAGCGTACTGCCAGGAAAATACTCTCTCTATTTTTGATTGGCTCTCTATCGAGCTCTCCTACAACTCTGGGATCGCATTCTCCCTCCCGATTACGGGACTGCCACTCCAGATCATCACGATCATCCTCGTGATCTGACTCATCGCCTACTATCTCCAGACTGAGTATAGCAAAAGATCCAAACTCCTCGATGCTGGATATACGCTCATCATCGCAGGAGCTCTCTCGCATACATATGAGCGGATTTTTGTTGGACATGTGATTGATTTCATCTCTGTACAATACTTTGCTATTTTCAATTTTGCGGATATATTTATCTCTATTGGTGCTTGTCTACTCTTCATCGCATACTATGTCCGAAAATCCTAATACACTCTCAGATATATCCATCTCGACCGAAGAGCTCCTCGGTCCACCGAGAGTTGATCTCATCGGTGTCGGTATGATGCTCCTCGTGGCTATCGTGGTTTGATTTTTTTCTTCCATCGGAGTTTTGATATTCGCATTTCTCTCGTTCGGCAGCTTCTCACTCGGGAGTGGGATATCGCCGATCCTCCTTGCTATGATCACATTCTTCGCACTCACGATCAGCAATATTCTCTATATCTGGAGTGCTAGGGGGATATTCCCACATATATACAAGTGAACTCGTACGATCTATGTGCATGTCTCAGTATTTTCGATCATCCTCTATATCGTCATCGCTCCTCTCTATCTCATCGTCAACTCGACGATCACGGGTGGATCTGGCATCCTGATCGCCTATATCGCTCATATCCTCCTCAACATATTCGGTCTGGAGGTCGTGATGAGTCTCCTCTCAGGATATCGCTATAGTCTCTTATCACTCTACTCGAGTATCGTGAGCCTCGTTATCACGGGGAGTCTCCTGTTTTGGATATATAGTCAGACGTATTCTGTCTCGAGCAATGCCCTATTTGTACTCCTCGGACTCTCTATGCTTGCATTTGTTGTAGGGATATTTACTACCTTTTTTGTCAGATTCTGCTACTATAGGCTCTACGTATCCTCTGGTTCTGATCCTATCGGAGATGTGTTTGCTCGTATAGAAGAAGAGTCTCGAGAGAGAGAAAAAGAAGCTGAAGCACAACTTTTTGCAAAATAATATATCTATACTATGTATCAACTCGTTCGCAAAACTCTCGAAATCTACCTCACAGAAAAACGTCTCATCACACAGAGTGATATCCCAGCTGAGATGATGACTCTGATGAGTAGCAAGCAGTCAGTTTTCGTCACGCTCTATAGTGATGGTCGAGTGATTGCTTCATCAGGGCGTATCCAGTGTCAAAAAGAAAATACTTTCTATGAGATCATCGATATGACGATGCTCTGTCTCAAGGATCCGAGATTTGCACCGAGTCTCCAGAGTCCCGAGTGACTCGCACATATCTCTATCCGAGTAGATGTGTTCGGTTCTGAAGATCGCCGTATGATCCAGTCAGCTACTGAGATGGATACTCGTATCGAGTGACTCATCCTCCTCTCACAGAATCATGGGACTATGTCCGTGATCCTCCCCCATATGATCCATCTCGATCCGACTCCTGCATCATATCTCACTCTTGTATGTCAGAAGGCGTGACTCGATACCAAGACTCTGACTCATGCTGATTATGTACTGTATGCTCTGCGTACTACAGAGAGTACTGATATGGTCTAATTTTTTGAAAAATTAAGTCCTCAATTATAATTTTTTCTTATTTTTCTTATAAAATTTGCAATTCTCTCTTAACTTGCAAGTCTCACATTTTGGCTTGCGTGCTATGCAGTGATATCTCCCGAAGAGGACGATTGGATGATGGAGTTTTTGTTTTGTATCAGTATCAAATATCCGATCTATCTCCTTGTCTGTCTGATTGGGCGTATCTGTCGTGACTATGCCAAGTCGGTTCATCACACGATGGATATGTGTATCGACTCCGACATATGGCATATCATAGAGGACGGCGAGGACGACCTTGGCTGTCTTGATCCCGATGCCTGGGAACGTCTGGATCAACTTGAGATCATTGGGGATTTGACCATCATATTGTGTAGTGAGGATTGTACCAGTTTGTTTGATATATCGAGACTTATTACGAAAAAAATTGACATATCGCAAGTGCCCCTCGATATCCTCCAGGGACATATCGATGACATCCCTTGCCTCTCGTACTCATGCAAAAAAAGGTGGACTAATACGATTGACCTGTTTATCTGTTGTCTGGGCTGATAGTATCACGGCGACTAGGAGCTGAAAGGGGGTATCGTAGTCGAGTTCGATTTTTTGTCCACCGTATTCTCGGATGATCGGTGCGAGTCGCTCTGCCCAGATGTTACCGATACGTGTCGCCATAGATAGTGATGAGATTTTTGTTACAGACTCATGGATCGCGACAGACGAATAGCCTCCCACTGATCCGAGCATCGATATAGTTGATAGATCCATTGGTTAGGGAGACCTGATTGTTTGCGATATAGGTACGGAGTGTGACGAGCTGGTCGAGGATAGATTTGGGGAGGGATTCGGCAACCTTGTCAGTATCATCTTGGAGTGCGAGGATGATCTTGGTCCCTCACTCGAGGATGAGATGGAGCTCGTTCTCTCCAGCAAAATATCGTGATTTCCCTATCTTGAGATCAGTCCACTCCTTGCTCCATACATCACATATCTGTGTGATAACTTGCATAGATCTCTCATCGATCCCCTGTTTATAGTTGAGAAATACATCTCCTATCAGGGCTACTGCTGTGATATCCAGATGATACTTGATAATACTATCTCCGAGATCATTGGCTGGTATGAGGACTCCATTTTTGGATAGTCACCACTTCTTTCCAGGTATGCCCACGATCTCGGTATCATAGAGTATAGGACTCCCGTAGATGAGTACCTTGATCCCATTGGGATAGTAGCGATCGATAGTTACTGATTCGAGATTTTTGAGATTGGATTTGAGCTTGCGAGCTGTCGATGCCTCATCAAATAGGAATATACTCTCTCCATAGACTCATTCAAGTGCTCGATATGCAATCCCTATATCTATCCCTGGTGTCATAGCCTCGACGATAACTTGGCTGGGACTGATCTTGAAATACGGAGAGAATATGACAATATATGTCGTCATAAATATCAACATCAAGCCGATGATACTCATCGCATATCCATGATTTTTTATGATATCTCGAGTGATGATTTCTTCTTGGATAAAATTAGAAAAAGCGAGTATTTTTTCTTTTTTGAATCAAGAACTATTGCTCGTTCTCGATGACTGAAATGTCTCATCAGGAGTATTGACACTAAAAAGATACTTTTTCTTTTTTTCACTTTGTACTTCTTTTTTCCATTGCTTTTTACCTGTTCCAGTGATTTTTTTCATGTAGGATTGTATCTTATGCCGAAAGTCCATATTGCTTGTCGAGTTCTTGGATAATAGAAAGGACGTCTCACTTTTTGTCTATATGCTTGGCAACTCTGAATCTGATACGAGGAGTCCGACGTAGTCCGAGCTCGCGAGAGATACGAGTATGGAGGCTACCAGCCATCGGAGCGAGGAACGTAGTGAGCTCCTTGTCATCGCCCTGCCCATGGATCATGATATCAGCATAGCTCTTGTCACTTGATATGACGATCTCGAGTACTGATATGATACCGTGATCATGCTCATAGTCACGAGAGTATGCGAGGATCTCTTCGATGGCGATAGTGCGGATACATTCAGATAGTCGATCACTTTTGATAGTCATATATTTTTGAGAGTTGAGAGCTTGGAACTGAGGTTTGATATAGGGACGGTAGGAACTGATTATAGAGAAAAAGAGAGAAAAAGGAAATCTAATCCAGGAATTTATTTAGGTCACTCTTGAGTGGTGCCTCGAATATATAGTCATAGTCAAATAGATTGAACTCGAGTCTATAGGCATGGAGCCACTGTCTCGTGAGTCCATATTTTTCATTCGCTTCAGTGTTCACTTTTTCATTGCCATAGACCTTGTCCCCGACGATCGGGA
This sequence comes from Candidatus Altimarinota bacterium, assembly GCA_043720755.1. Lineage (GTDB taxonomy): Bacteria > Patescibacteriota > Gracilibacteria > BD1-5 > UBA2023 > JABFSX01. The sequence continues at coordinate 5,252 of JAYSSB010000032.1, forward strand.
ATCCTATAGAGGCGAGGTGTACTCGAATCTGATGTGTACGTCCCGTGAGGAGATCGACCTCGAGGAGTGTGTATTTATTCGCTATTATTCCCTTATTGAGAAATTTTGTTTTAGCGAGTTTGGGATTGGCTGGATCTAGAGTTGTCATCCGTTTGCGATCGTAGGGATCTCGTCCGATGAACGACTCGATATATCACTCTGCCTCCTTCACGATACCGACGACGAGTGCGAGATAGGTCTTATGGATTGTCCGTTTGGCTATCTTGAGTTGGAGAGCGTGCATTGACTTGTCGTTTTTGGCAATGATGATGAGTCCTGATGTATCCTTGTCGAGTCGGTGGACGATACCCGGTCTCTCGACTCCGTTGATGATCGATGGTTGGAACTCAGGATCCTCGTGACGGATACCAAGATGCTTAAAATGATACAAAAGAGCATTGACCAGTGTACCCATACGACCTCACTCCCCTGGCGTCGGATGGGTGTTGATACCGGCATCCTTGGATA